>NZ_CAMUDP010000014.1:0-59670 GCF_947087635.1 Anaerococcus tetradius | reverse complement strand
AACATACCTCCATATTTTTATTTTACATACGGAGGATAAACTAAAACAAGTGGACAATTTTTCGATTAGAATTAATCGATTATTGGACCACTTTTAGTTTATCATTTACAATTGATACATAAAAAATGTATCAACCATTACCCTTTTATCAGGATTTAGGTTGATACACAAAATTATTTACAGACCCAAATAAGAGGTCAGTTAAGCTGGCCTCTTATTACGTCTAAAAGTTGGCTTTATAAGTCTTTGCCGTAAATTTCATCTAGGCATACAAACTAGCCTGACTTTCGAACATTTCCTTGTAGAGTCCATCTTCCTTCATAAGCTCCTCGTGACTACCATTTTCTGTGATTTTCCCATCATCACAAACTATAATCCTATCTGCATACTTGGTAGATGATAGTCTGTGGGAGATGAAGAGGGAAGTTTGACCTTTGGAGATTTTTAGCATATTTTCAAAGATTTCCTCTTCACTTCTTGGGTCTAGGGCGCTGGTAGGTTCATCCATTATGAAAAATTTCCCCTCATGGAAGATTGAACGGGCAAGGGCGAGTTTCTGGCCTATACCTCCAGATGGCTCGACAGACTTATCTGAGAAAAGATAAGTTAGGAAAGTATCTTCCTTTTCTACTTGCTTATCAACCCAGTTTGATAGATTAAGAAGGTCAAAGTCCGTATCCATTTTTTTGTAGTCGTCTTTTCCTATATCATCCTTTAGTTTACTTGTGATATTTTCGCTAATCCTAAAGGGAAAGAGCCTAAAGTCCTGGAAGGTAGGTGAAAGAATCTCATAGTATTTCTTTGTCGAAATCTTAGCTATATCTATATCATTTAGGTAGATGGCCCCATCTGTTGGTTCGTAAAACTTGCACAAGAGCTTGACTATGGTTGATTTACCAGCTCCATTTTTGCCTACTAGGGCTATGGTTTCTCCATTTCCTATCTCAAATGAAGCGTCCTTTAGGACGTAAGATTCACTTGCTGGATACTTAAAGGATACATTTTCAAATCTAATCCTAATCTCATTTGTATCAAAATCGGTGATTTCTCCCTTATCAAGGAGGCCTTCTTCCATTTCAAGGAAGTTAAAAAATACTTCTAATTGAGCATTTACAGAAATAACCTTGGCGTAGTTTTGCTGGATTAGGTTGGTTGCATTTATTACTTGGATTAGGGAGGAAAAATACATGGTAAAGTTTGCAAGGCTAATTGTCTTATCGATTAGTTTGTAGGTGAGGTAAATTAAAGTTAGGATAATCGAGCCATTAGCGCTCACATTCATTATTCCAGTGTAGATTCCATTTTTATTGTAGTAGTCGGTTGAAGAATCAATCATTTCTTGTTGGTAGTATTCTGCTTTTTCTAAAACCAGGTCCTGACCGTCATAGATTTCTAAATCTTTAAAATATCTTAGATCTGCTGCAAAGTTAGCAAAAAACCTATAAGACCTCATATCAGAAATATTATTTTCCTGGTATTTTAATTCATTTTCTTTAATTAATGTTACTATTTTTTTATTGATCAAAACTAGTAAAACTAAAAGAATAATGATGGCTGGATTTAATTTTACCAATATTCCCAAAGATAAAATTCCAGTAATAACTGCTGATATTACCAAAACTATTATGTCATAGAGGGTGAACATTTCCCAAACTGCATAGTGGGCTTGTTCCATCATATCCTGGATTTCCTTGGAGTCGGATTTTTCTATGGGTAGCCTTAGGGATTTTTTTGCAATCTTAAAAGTAAGTTTATCTGACATATCTTCAAAGGTGAGAGTTAGATAATTGTTTAGCCATCTATGGGTTACTTCTTTGATAAAACCTAGACCTATAAGCAAAAGACCAAAACCTAGGCAGTAGGAAATTCTTTTAGCTCCCATAAGCTCATCTATTATTAGTTTTGGAGCAAAAATATTTATAAGTGGCAATAATCCCAGAACAAGGTTTGTGATAATTACCCTAAGGGTGAAAGCTTTATGAATCTTGTCTATTTCTTTAAAAAGTTTTCTTATATTTTTCATAGGACCTCCTTGTAATTTTTTGCCTGGAGCTTATAGAGGTCTTTATAATCTTCGCACGCCTTCATTAATTCATCATGAGTCCCATTTGCGAGAATCTTCCCGTCTTTAAGATAAATTATCCTATCACAAAACTTAGTCGATGCCAGCCTGTGGGAGATAAAAATCGAAGACTTATCTTTTGTCAAATCATCGTAGAGCATATAAAGCTCTCTTTCATTTAGGGCATCAAGTTGGGCTGTTGGCTCATCTAGGATTAAAAGCTTGGCCTTAGATTTTGCAATAGCACGAGCTAAAAATAGCCTTTGCTTTTGGCCACCAGACAAGTCGACCCCGTCATTGTCTAAAATTCTTAAAAGAGTTTGATTATCTTTTTTCTCGTATTTATTTATAATTTCATCAAGGTGGGTCATTTTGTAGATATCATCTATGTTTCTATCCTTAGTCTTCATTAGGATATTTTCTTTAAAGGAAAAAGGCAAAAGATTTGAATCTTGAAATACTGCTGAGATTAGCTTTTTATAGTCTATCTGATAATCCTTTATATCTTCTCCATTTATAAGAATTTTGCCTTCTGTTGGTTCGTACAGACCTGCGAGAAGGAGGGCGAGGGTTGACTTACCAGCACCATTTTCTCCTACAAGGGCGATGGTTTCTGAGTCTTTTATCCTTAGATTTATGTCTTTAAGAACATAGTCATCTGTACCTGGATATTTGAAAGAAACATTGTCAAGGACAATTTCTACTTGTTCTGGATAAATTTCTTGTTTTTCATCCTTATAGACATTTGTAATCTTAAAAAATGGCTTAAACATGGTGAAGTTTCTCCTGATATCAGAAAAAAACCACATGGTCTCGTGGTTAAAGGCAATAAAAGCAAAGATTGACGTAAAATAGACATAAAAATTTGCTAGAGAAATCCTTCCAGCGACAAGACCTGTCATTAGCCAATAGATAATAAGTCCATCCCTAATTAGGTTAAAAACATTTGCCAGGGTGAAAAGTCTTAAAGTCTTAGTATTGACTCCTTCTAGGCGATTTATCCTATCCTTGTTGGTTTTTCCATAATAGGACTTAAATATCCTTATGGTATCGAAAATCAAAATATCTTGCTTAGATAGGGGAGATTTCATTTCGTTATTGAGTTTGGTGAACTTATCCCAATTTGGACTCATATCGCCCCAATAGTTATTATATGATTTTGTAACTTGGTTTAAAAGCAACCAGGAAATTATGCTTAGGATAATGGTTGTAGCAAGAACCCATAGGTCCATAGATGTAAATATCCACAAAAAACCACCGATAGAAATTACCATGGCAAAAACATTTGGCAAATCCATCATTATGCCACCAGCTCCGAGCCAAGGCGATTCTACAGCCTTCATGGTATCACTTATTTTTTCGGATTCTGACTTTTCCTTTTTTTTGGCGTAGGGGAGATAGAGTGAATACTCTGTGATCATATTCATTAGCTTATAACGGACGTGGTTCATCCTCATCCTGTAATTGCCCATGACAAAGGCATCAAAAAAGCTGATTAATGAAGAAATAAAAAATAAGCCTAGGAAAAATACTGGAAAAATTCTAGGATTTTTCTGGTAATTTTCTAAAATATAGGCAGGTGAAATAATCCATAAGAAGGGCTTAATCCCTACAAATAGACCGTAAAGTGCGATTAGTAAAAACATGATTGGCTCCAAATGAGCCATTTTTTTAATTAAAAATTTCAATTCGTGCATATAATATTTTTCTCCTTGTGTTTTTAGTAAGGATCAAGGAGTATCCATGATACTTACTTATTATAGTCTTTTAAAATCTTTTCTTTCTACTATGATCATTTTTCTATGCTCCTTTCTGTTAATATGTTTTCATTTTAGCATAATAAATTATCCTCTGCAAGAAATAAAAGCACCTAGATTTTTGTCTAAGTGCTTTTTAGCCTGCTGTAAAGATTATATATTTAGTCTTGTTTTCAAAGTAGGACGCCTTTATATCAAAGGATTTAATCTTGTAGGTCTTATCATAGGCTATAAGATTGTTGATAGTTTTTCCTATGGCCCTAAGCTCGACTATCCCCTTATCCTTGTTAAGTCTAAGTCCCTTATCTATGGCATATTTTACCAAATCTTCTAGCAATTTTTCGTTAAAGTCGCTAGCTGGGTTTTCTATTAAAATCTTGCCATGGTTATCTTCTAGAAAAAAGCTTATTTTCTCAGAAGAATAATAGGTCTGATAGAAGATTTTGAAGAGACAAAAGCTTGTGGCATAGGCTAGATTATGGTGTCTTATTTCCTTATCTATATCTATAATAACTTCTTTTCGGTTTTCTTTGCCTTCGATAAGGTGGACTAGATTGTCCTTTTTTTCTTCAACTTCTAAAATTTTGTGGCCGGATATAAAACCCTCATCAGCTATTAGTAAATCGTTTTTAGGGATGACTATAGTTTTATCTAGGATTAGGTAGGTGTTATTGTTGACAAATTTTCTGGATAAGACATTTGCTCTTATATTTGTAATTTCTGGAAATTGTTCATAAATCTTAGTCATTTTAAACCTCTCTTTTATTATATCATATGATATAATAAAAAAGAGGAATTTATGAGAAAAAACTTATTTTTATTTTTGATGGGCCTATTAGCTGGGGCAGGCCTTTTCATAACTTATGAAAATTTACCTATATTTATTGTTTTATTGTTAGGCTCAATTCCTGCTTGTTTTGCCTTTTATAAGAAATCTTCCCTAGGATATTTCTTTGTAGGCCTAATCCTATGCTTTAGTATTTCTTCTATAAGTCTGAAGAAAGAAAGGATAACTTATAAAAAGATTGATAAGTGCCATCTAACAATTCTCGAAAAGAGGAAGGAAGATGACAGTTTTAGGTATTTTGTGAGGATAAATAAGGGGAAATTTTCTGCTAAGAGCGTTTTGTTTACCAACAAGGACTTACAGATTGGGGATGACTTTTATTCAGATATCAAAATAAAAGAGCCTAGGACTAACACCAACCCTAATCTTTTTTCTTATAGGAAGTATCTAGCTAGCAAGAAAATTTTTTCGCAAGTAGAAATTAAAGCTCCCCAAAGACTTTATAGGGGAGGCCATTTCTTTCTAGGGTTTAGAAATTCTTTTTATACTTATATCCACAGGATATTTGAAAAGAATCTAACTAAGAGGGCAAGTGACTTTGTCATATCAGTTCTCCTTGGTGAAAATCTCATAGAAAATACCGATATCAAAGACTTGGGTCTCAGCCATATCCTAGCAGTATCAGGCCTTCATATGGACCTACTTGTGGCATTTATTCTCTTTGTCTGTAATCGCTTAAATATAAATTATAAGTACGGCTATGCCCTAGCCCTAGGTCTAACTTTTTGTTATGGATATCTCATAGCTTTTCCCTTTTCCATCCTTAGGGTTATAGGTCTTAATCTCATTGGCTTTATGGCATTTTTACTAAAAAAACCCTTCGATAAGATAAAGGCCCTTCTATTTTTAAGTTCTTTAATCCTACTGGTAAAACCCTTTGCTCTCTTCAATGCTGGCTTCATCCTAAGCTTTGCAGCATCATTTGGGGTTTATCTTATCTATCCAAAGTTTAGGAGCAAAAGAAAATCTTATACTATGGATAGCCTTGCCTTTACAGGATCTATCCAGCTAGGTCTTAGTCCCTTTATAATTTTTTATTATGGAAGGATTAATCTCTTGAGTATCTTGGCAAACTTCCTTATCCTACCTATCTTTACTCTGGCTATGTATATAATCTTTGCCTTGGTATTTTTCTATCCGCTTTTAGGAAAGATTTTGGGAATTTTTTTTGGGGTTTTGGACTTTTTGGTCAATTCACTCTTAAATATTACAATTCTTCTAAATAAGATAAGTTTTTTTAAGTTTGACTTTGCAAAGCCTAGCATTATACTTGCAATCTATGCTTTTTTGCTAATAATTTTTCTTTTGAATACCAACAAGAGGGACTTAAAGAAAAAGGCTAATATATTCTTGCTGTCGGCTATCATAATCTTAGCTTCTCTTATCAATGAATCGAGGGAGCTTTCCTATCAGATGATTGATATAGGCCAGGGAGATGCCTTCATGATTAAAGATGGGACTAATTATTATCTAATTGATGTGGGTGGCCCTAAGGATAAGATATATGATTCTGGAGAGAAAATCTTAATACCCTATCTAAAAAGCTTGGGTATTAGAAAAATCAAGGCCATCTTTATAACTCACGAGGATAAGGACCATGTGGGAAACTTGGATATGGTATGTGATAATTTCAAGGTTGAGCATATTTTTACCGACCAATTAAATTATGAAGGTCTAAAGAAATATAAAGTTAAAATCCTAAAGAAGGGCGACCGCCTTAAATTGAATTCTGTTTTATTTGATTGTATATTCGATGGTGATGAGTCTAGCGAGAATGCAAATTCTTTGGGACTTTTGATTGACATAAGGGGAATAAAAATTTTAAGTATGGGTGATTTGCCGGGAGAGTTTGAAGATAAATTAGATACAAGGGCCGATATATTGAAGCTTTCCCACCATGGCTCTAAGACTTCGTCTTCGAGGGCCTTTATAGAAAAAGTAGATCCGAAGCTGGTTTTGATTTCAGCTGGAAGAAACAACTCCTATGGCCATCCTAATAAGGAGGTCTTGGAAAATGTCTATGACAGAAAAATTTATAATACACAGACAGATGGCTTGGTCAAGATGGACTTTAGCCATGGGTTTAAGGTTGAGAAATTCCTTAAAGGAGGATATTTTAGATGAATTATATGGAATTTATGAAAAAATTTATAGGAGGGGACTTGGAGGGGGTCTACCTATTTGACTCCGAAGAAGAATATCTTTCGGATTTAATTATAGAAGATGCAAGTAAGCTTGTAAGTATCAAGGACTTTAACTTTATTGATATTAAGGGGCCTGCAAGTTATGAGGATATCAAAAATTCCATAGAAACCTATCCTGTAATGGAAGATAGGAAGTTAATTCTTTGGAGAAATATCGACCTATCAAAGACTGCTATTAAAAATTATAAGGAAATTTTAGATAGCTTGTTGGAAGACTTCAAGGATTTTCCTTCTTATGCAATTATGTTTATCTTTCCAGACAAGGCAGTCTTCAAGGGAAAGTTCTATAAGGAGCTTTTAAAGAAAGACCGCCTTGTAAAGATTGAAAGATTAAATAGGAAACAACTAGTTTCTTTTGTAGGTAAGAGATTTAATAGGGCTAATAAGAAGATTAAAAACTCCTTGATTGATGATATTATAGACAGATTTTCTTACCTAAATAAGGATAGTGAGATAAAATTATACGATGTTGTTAATACTATAGAAAAAATAATAGCCAATTCTGATAGGGAATTGGTAACAAGCGAGGATGTAAAAGAGCAACTTGATGAGATTTTAAATATTAACATTTTCAATCTAACTGATGCCCTAGCTAGCAAAAACAAGGCCAAGTCCATAGAGACTTATTATCAGATGAAAAATTCAGGTGAGGACCTATTTATGATCTATCACATGATAGTTAGGCAAGTTAGGAATATGATAGGAATAAAAACTTTGACCAAGAGGGGATTTAATGATTCTTTTATAGGCAAAAGCTTGGGGATTTCTCCCTTTGAACTTAGGAAGTTGAAGGCTTTTGTGGGAAACTTCACTGAAGATGATTTATATAAGCTTCACGACTACCTTTTTGAAATGGATTTTAGGCAAAAAAGCGGGGTTTTTGATATGGACCTTGCCATAACTATTCTAATAGGAAAATTTACAAAATAAAAAATGAGTGATTATCAGTAGACATATGTGAGGATCCGATACTGATATTCACTCATTTATATTATGCGTTAATTTCGTTAAGAGCCTTAGCTAGTCTTGATGTTGTTCTAGCAACTTTGTTTTTGTGGACAACATTTTTAGCTTCAGCTTGCTTTAATCTCTTGTCAGCTTTCTTGAAGTAAGAAGTAGCTTTTTCAAGGTCTTTTTCTTCTATAGCAGCATCAAACTTTTTGATAAGAGTCTTGATCTCGCTTTTTCTAGATTTATTTCTTTCAGTATTTCTTCTAGCGATGTCGATTCTTTTTTTACTAGATTTAATATTTGCCATTATGCTTTCACCTCTTTCCCGAACATTTTTGTTCGACTGATACATTTTACCATAAATAGAGAAATTAAACAAGCATTATTTTAAAAAACTCTTTATTTATTTGGAAGAAATCAAAATATAGTATATAATTTAATAAGAAATGAGAGGTTTATATGAGTGAAAATAATAAAAATTCAAAAAAAGATAGCATTCTTTATGTAATCTGGGATTGGGTTAAGACTATTGCTATAGCCTTGATTATTACAATACTTGTAAAGATGTTCATAGTGGATGCGACAAAAGTTTCAGGCAAATCCATGCAAAACACCCTCCACGATGGAGATATACTTCTAGTAGATAAAATAGGAAGTAGATTCCGTGGTTATAATAAGGGAGATATAGTAATCCTTAAAGCCCCTGACCATCCAGGAAGATTATATGTAAAAAGAATTATCGGAGAAGAAGGCGATACTATTAAGCTAAAGGATGGAAAAGTTTTTGTGAATGATAAACAACTTCAGGAAAATTATACTTCTATCCCACAAACTGAGCCTAATAGCGAAGTTACAGAATGGACTTTGGGAGCTGATCAATATTTTGTTATGGGAGATAATAGGATTCCTGGAGCAAGCAATGATTCTAGAAGTTTCGGGCCTATCTATGGTGAAAGCTTGGTAGGACACGCCTTTGTTAGGTTCTACCCTATAGCTAGGGTCGGCTTAATAGATCACAAGCCATATCCAGACCAAAACAATTAAAGGAGTTGTATGAAGAAAAAAGAAAATATTAGAAATTTCTCTATAATTGCTCATATAGACCATGGCAAGAGCACTTTGGCAGATAGACTTATAGAAAAAAGTGAGAATCTTTCTGAAAGGGAGATGTCTAGCCAAATGCTTGATGATATGGAACTTGAGCAAGAAAGAGGAATAACTATAAAATTAAAGTCTATCAAAATTCAATACAAGGCCAAGGACGGAAGGGTCTATGACCTAAATCTCATAGATACTCCTGGCCATGTGGACTTTAACTATGAAGTGTCAAGATCTCTAAAGGCTTGCGAGGGAGCAATCCTTGTAGTCGATGCAAGTCAGGGTGTTGAAGCACAAACTCTTGCCAATACTTATCTAGCCCTAGATCAGGACCTTGAAATCCTTCCAGTATTAAATAAAATTGACCTACCATCAGCAAGGGTAGATGAGGTTAAAAACGAGATTGAAAATGAAATCGGTCTTGACTGCTCAACTGCTCCACAAATTTCTGCCAAAACAGGTCTAAATATTGAAGATGTCCTAGAGGATATAGTAGCAAATGTTCCTGCACCAGAAGATCATGATGATAAGCCCCTCAAGGCTTTGATATTTGATTCTTATTATGATTCTTATGTAGGAGTTGTTTGTTATGTAAGGGTCTTTGAGGGTGTAGTAAGGCCTGGCGATGAGATAGTTATGATGAATACAGGCAAGAAGTATGAAGTAAATACTGTCGGCTATACTATGAAAAAAAGAATCGCTACTAAGGAATTAAGAAGTGGTGATGTTGGTTTTATTGAAGCGAGCATTAAGGAAGTAAAGGATGCAAGAGTCGGTGATACTATAACAAGTGTAGAAAACCCAACAGATAAGCCTCTATCAGGCTACAAGGAAGTTCTTCCTATGGTTTATTCTGGTATCTATCCTGCTGAAGGAGAAAGTTTTGATAAACTTCGTGATTCACTTGAAAAGCTTCAAGTAAATGACGCAGCCCTTGTCTTTGAGCAAGAAAATTCTCAAGCCTTGGGGGTTGGTCTTAGGGCAGGATTTTTGGGACTTCTTCATATGGATATCATAACCCAAAGGCTAGAAAGGGAATATGACCTAGATATAATCGCAACAGCTCCATCAGTTATTTACGATGTAAAGCTAAAGGGCAAGGATAAAGTTTTAAAGCTACAAAATCCAAATGACTTCCCAGACCCAACAGAGATAGAGTATATCGAGGAGCCTATAACAAGATCTGAGGTAATAACACCAAAGGAGTATATAGGTCAAGTAATGGATCTTGCCCAATCTAGGAGGGGTGAGCTTATGGATATGACCTATATTGATGAGAATAGGGTATCTATTAAGTACAAGGTTCCTCTCAACGAAGTTATCTATAACTTCTTCGATTCTCTTAAATCAAGGAGCAAGGGTTATGCTTCGCTTGACTACGAGCTAATCGGTTATCAGAAATCAGACCTAGTTAAATTAGATATTCTTATTAATGATCAAAGCGTAGATGCCCTATCTCTTATAGTTCACAGGGATAATGCCTATGCAAGGGGCAGGGGAATAGTTGAAAAGCTCAAGGATGAAATTCCTAGACAACAATTCGCAGTTCCAATCCAAGCTGCTATCGGTGGCAAAATTATAGCAAGAGAAACAGTTAAAGCTCTTAGAAAGGACGTTATTGCCAAGTGCTATGGAGGGGATATTTCAAGAAAGAAGAAACTCCTCGAAAAGCAAAAAGAGGGCAAGAAGAGAATGCGTCAATTAGGAAATGTGGAAGTTCCACAAGATGCCTTCCTAGCTGTACTTAAACTTGATGATGAATAAGCAATCCTTTGGGTTGCTTTTTCTTTAAGGTATTTTTATGAAAGTAGAAGAGATAAAAGAAAAGTTAAGAAAAGATGAAAGAAATAAATCCTATAGTCTAAGAGCCATTGATCCTATTTTTCAAGTTCACAAACAATCCAAGCTTCTAATTATTGGTCAAGCTCCAGGACTAAAGGTTGAACAAACAGGTATTTTATTTAATGATAAGAGTGGAGAAAGGTTAGTCGATTGGCTAGGAATTGATATGAAAAGGCTCCATGGGCCAGAGATTTCAATCTTACCTATGGATTTCTATTATCCAGGTAAGGGCAAAGCAGGAGATAAGGCTCCGAGAAGATTCATAGCGAGAGAATATCATCCTTATTTGTTAGATGAGCTTAATAATATAAAACTTACGATTTTGATAGGAGCTTACTCACAGAGATTTTATCTCAAAGAAAAATTCAAAAAGAACTTAACAGAAACAGTGAGAGCTTACAAACAATATCTGCCAGAATATTTCCCCATAGTTCATCCAAGTAGCCTCAATAATAGGTGGATGGCGAAAAATCCCTTCTTTGAAGAGGAAGTCCTTCCTGCACTTAAAATTATTATTAAAAAAATTCTCTAAATTATTCTTGGCAAAATTGGGTATAGAGATAATGTTGATAATAATTATCAGCAAGGAGGATTTATGGAAAATACCGACTATAAGATATATAAAGTTAAAATTTTAGATATAAAAGATGAGTTTAAGAATGTAAAGACTTATACTTTGGAAAAACCAGAAGGCCTAACTTGGCAGGAAGGATCAAGTTTTCATCTAGCGATTCCAGGCTTTAATGACAAGGGAGAGCTTAACAAGAAACTAATCCACCACCTAAGCATCAATACCCTAAGCGATGAGGATACAGTAAACTTTACAACCAAGTTTTCTATAAGGAAGTCCGACTTTAAAAAGGCTCTTTTGGCAAAGAAAGTTGGCGATTACCTTGAATTTTTCAAGATTAAGTGCCATATGAAGCTTAGGAGGGAGAATAAAAAAATTGTTCTTCTATCTATGGGTATTGGTCTATCTACTATGAGACCTCTTATAAATAAGTTTAAGAAAGACCCAAGTGGTATTGCTGAGCTTGTAAGTATCAACGTAGCTAGAAAGGACAATCACCTCTTTGAGTCTGAGATTTCGACAGTAGATGATAAGATTTTTAGGCAAATCTGGGTGGACTCAAGAGCAAATTTCTTCGAAATATTAAGAAAAATGGATGTTAAAGATTCTATATTTTATGTAGTAGGAAGCAATGAGTTCCTTCTTGATAATATTGTAATTCTAAGAGAACTTGGAGTAAGCGATAAAGATATAATGATTGATTTGAATGATAAGAAAAGAGCTAGTATGTTTATGGCAGCTAGTAAGCATGTATTTTTGTAAGGAGAATTATGAAAAAGTTAAGCGCTAATATTTTGGATGGTAAATTTGAACACTTGATTGACGAAGATAAATTACAAGTGACCCACTTGCAAATAAAATCTGGTGAGGAAATACCTAGCCATGAATCGGATAAGACGGTAATTGTTGTGATTTATAGGGGCAAGGTTGATTTTGTGGGAGAAGATGGAAAAGATATTATTATTCCTGGAGATATAATCCGAATGGATCCTCATGAAATCCATTCCCTCAAGGCAATTGAAGATAGTGACTTGTTAGTTATAAAGGCGGCGATTTAAGACGAAAGTCGCCTTTTTATTTAGGAGCAATTTATGAATATTGATATTAATACAGATAAAATTATACTTAGCGGAAAAAGAATTAGCCTTAGAGCCTTTTGTCAAGATGATTTGGAGGATTTTTATGAATATGCCAAAACTCCTGGTCTTGGCGAGGCAGCAGGCTGGTTTCACCATAAATCCCTTGAGGATAGTAAGAAGGTCTTGGATTCTTTTATAAAAAATAAGAATATCCTAGCCATAGTTAAGGATAAGAAGGTTATAGGCTCTATCGGCATCCACAAGTATGACGAAGAATTCTTACCGAATCTTTCTGATAAGAAAACAGCACAGCTTGGCTTTGTTTTGTCAAGTGATTATCAGGGTAAAGGGCTAATGACAGAAGCCCTGGAGCTAATAATATCTTATTTGTTTGATGATTACGGCATAGATGTCCTTGTTGGAGGGTTTTATAGGGGTAATTTTAAGTCAAAAAGTCTCCACGAAAAGTTAAATTACAAGTATTATTCCTCACATTTGACAAAGACCAATATGGGGACTATGGAAGTAACCCATGAGTATATCCTAGAGAAAAAAGATTTTATGGCCTATCTTGATAGAAAGAATGAAGATTTAGAAAAAAGAGATGCTCAAGCTATAAATTCTAATCCAAAACAAAAAATCAGCTATGAGTCTATCGAAGAGTCAGGGGTATTTGAGAAAAGTATGGTATTTGCTAATAGCTTAATATTTGTGAAAGCTGGTCTTGTAAAATATGAGGACGCTCTTTATATAGCTGGTGATTTGATAAAAATTAATAAGACTAAGACTATAAATCTAGAAGGACTTAGGGACTCACAGATTATTATAGTTGAAAATGATATCTAGTTGTATTTTAGGAAAGATTGTATTTAAAGGAACTTGGGAGCTAAGATGAAGAAAGTTGGTTTATATATCCATATTCCATTTTGTGAGAAAAAGTGCTATTATTGTGATTTTACAGCCTTCGCTCACTTGGATAGGTGGATAGAGCCTTATATCAAAAATTTGAAAAGAGAGCTTAGCCTTTATAGGCAAAGTCTTACGCTTACTATTGATACAATTTATATAGGCGGTGGCACTCCTTCCTACATAGATGAAAAATACATAAGTGAAATCGTAAGTGAAGTAAGAAAATTTCCCTGCGAGATAAAGGAATTTAGCCTTGAGTGCAATCCTAACTCTATAAATAAGGATAAGTTAAAGCTATATGAGGATTTGGGAGTTACTAGGATTTCTTTGGGAGTACAAAGTTTTGATGATTTAGTCCTTAATAATATAGGGAGAAATCACAAGAAAGATATAGCTATTAGGGATATAGAGATGATAAAGAATTTTGATTTTGACCTTTCTTTCGACCTTATGCTTAATCTTCCTGGTCAAGACTTTTCCTCAATCAAAAAAGACCTAGCCTATGTAAAAGCCTTAGACCCAGATCATATTTCTTGGTATAGTTTGATTCTTGATAAGGGTTCAAGATTTTATGCCTTAAATGAAAAAGGCAAGCTTGAGCTTATGGACGATGATAGGGAAGTTGATATTTTTAACTACATAGTTGATAAATTGGAAAGGCTAAATCTTAATAGATATGAGATATCTAACTTTGCAAAGCCTGGCAAAGAGTCTATCCATAACAAAAAATACTGGGATATAGAAGGCTATCTTGCTTGCGGACTAGGAGCATCTGGCTTTTTATCTAATGTGAGATACTCGAATGCTAGTAACTTTGTAATCTACGAGAAGATGTTAAAAGAAGGAAAGAAGCCTATAGTCAGCAGGGAATTTATTAGCCAAGAAGAAAGGGAGAAAGAATATATAATTTTCAAACTAAGGCAGACCAGGGGGATAAACTTAGAGGAGTTTAGAAAAGAATTTAAAGCTGATTTTTTGGAAAAATATAAGAAGGCCATTGATAAATTCATTGATGATGATTTTTTTGTAATTGATGATTGCTTTTCTTTCACAAAAAAAGGCATGGAACTTTCTAATGAGTTTTACCTAGAAATTATTTAGAAAATACAATATTTATCTTTAAAGATTATTTTGCTTATTTACTTGACAATGATTTTATACTAAGTATATTATAATTAGCAGTCGGAAGTAAAGAGTGCTAAAAGGAGTGAGAAGCTTTGAAAGATAGAAGAACACAAATACTTTTCTCTATCATAGACTCATATATTTATAATGGAGAGCCTGTTGGTTCAAAGTCTTTGGCTGATGATTACTCATTTGATGTATCGCCGGCTACTATTAGAAATGATATGAGTTCCCTTGAGAAAAATGGTTTCTTAAAGAAAGCTCATACATCTAGTGGCAGATTACCTTCTGATAAGGGTTATAGACTATTTGTCGACTACCTTTTGGAAAATGGCCTTATTGAAGAAGCCAAGTTTAATAATTTTACAAATATTAGACAACTTCTGGATAAGAGATACCATAACGCTAGTGACATCATTGAGACTGCGACCAAAACTTTGGCAGCTATGACTAATTTGACGGCAGTATCTGTTAGTTTCAAAAAGGAGATATCCAAGATTGTAAATGTTGAACTTATGAGGGTATCAGAGAATTTCCTCTTACTCATTGCAGTTTTTGATAATGGATCCTTGGTGAATGAACAAATACTTCTAGATTATCCAATAAGCGATGAAGATTTACTAAATCTTAACAATATCCTAAATCATGAGCTGATAGGCCATAAGCTTACAGAAATTGATAAAATTTTGGATGATTTGGAAAAAAATATGCTTACAAATTACAAGAAGCTGGTAGATATTATAGGACAAAGAATTAATAATAATTCCAAAGATGAGTTAAATAGAGATGTCAGAATCGAAGGGATTGGCAATATCTTCAATTTTAAAGAGTTTGACGATTTAAACAAGGCTAGAGATTTCATCAAGCTATTTGATAGCAAGGATGTTATCAAGGATTTGTTGTCAGATATTGAAGATAAGAATTTAGTAATAACTATAGGCGAGGAAAATCCTATAGATTTGCTAAAGGAATCTACTATCATAACTTCTTATTTTAATGTAGATGAAAATACAGTAGGAAAGATTGGTATAGTCGGTCTTACTAGGATTAATTATAAGGAAGTTATAGCTAGTATCAGGATGATTTCTGATTTATTAAATGAATAAAGGAAGGTAAATGTCTTGGCAAATGAAGAAAAAAAAGATGAGAATTTAGATATAGAAGATAAAGAAAATCAAGATGAAGATTGTATAGAAGCTGAAATCGTAGAAGATGACGAAAAAGAAGCTGCGAAAAAGCCTAGTGATGAAGTAAACGAATATCAAGAAAGATATCAAAGACTTCTAGCAGACTTTGATAATTATAAAAAACGTGAAGAGGCTAACAAGGCCGACTTTAAGAAGTTTGCTTCAAGTTCATTGGTAGAAAAGCTCCTACCTGTTATAGATAACCTAGATCGTGCCTTGGCAAAGGCTGATGAGAATGATGCCTTCGTGGAAGGAGTAGTCATGACAAGGAAAGAACTATTGAAGGTCTTAGCAAACGAAGGCCTTGAAGAAATTCCATCTGATGGTTGCGAATTTGATCACAATATCCACCAAGCAGTTCTTGCAGAAGATTCAGATGAGGTAGAGAGCAATCACATAATAGAAACATTCCAAAAAGGATATAAGTTAAATGGAAGACTACTTAGACCTGCTATGGTTAAGGTAGCAAATTAGGAGGAAAAGCATATGGCAAAAATTATAGGAATTGACTTAGGAACAACAAACTCAGCAGTAGCTGTTATGGAAGGTGGTACATCTACAATTATTCCTAATAGCGAAGGAAATAGAACAACACCATCAATCGTAGCTTTCTCAAAGGACGGAGAAAGACTTGTAGGTGAAACAGCTAAAAGACAAGCTATCACAAATCCACATAGGACTATAGCATCAGTTAAAAGAGAAATGGGTCATGATTGGAAGAGCTCTGAAATTGATGGCAAACAATATACACCAGAAGAAATCTCAGCTATGATTCTTCAAAAACTAAAGGCTGATGCTGAGGCTTACTTAAATGATACAGTTACAAATGCAGTAATCACAGTACCTGCTTACTTTACAGATGCTCAAAGACAAGCAACAAAAGACGCTGGACAAATCGCAGGTCTTAAAGTGGATAGAATTATAAACGAACCAACAGCTGCTGCCCTTGCTTATGGTATGGACAAAGAAACTGACCAAGCTAAGATTATGGTTTACGACCTAGGTGGTGGTACTTTCGATGTCTCTATCCTAGAAGTTGGTGATGGAGTATTTGAAGTATTATCAACAAGAGGAAATAACAGACTAGGTGGAGATGACTTTGATAATGCTCTTGTAGAATATTTGGCAGATGAGTTTAAGAAAGAAAGTGGCGTTGATCTTAGAAAAGATTTAACTGCGATGCAAAGACTAAAAGATGCTGCTGAAAAAGCTAAAAAAGAGCTATCATCAACACTTTCAACAAGTGTATCCCTACCATTCATCACAGCAGTAGATGGTCAACCAGTTCACTTAGAGCAAACTATTAGTAGAGCTAAGTTTGATGAGCTAACCAAACACCTTGTTGATGAAACAAGAAAGCCAGTTGAAGATGCCCTAAGAGATGCAGGCCTAAGTGCAAGTGATATCGAAAAAGTTCTTCTTGTAGGTGGTTCTACAAGAGTTCCAGCTGTTCAAGAATTAGTTAAAAATCTAATAGGCAAAGAACCACAAAGAGATATCAACCCTGATGAATGTGTTGCCCTTGGTGCAGCTATCCAAGGTGGTGTACTAAGTGGTGAAGTAAAAGACTTGCTCCTTCTTGATGTTACACCATTATCACTCGGTATCGAAACCCTTGGTGGAGTTGCTACAAAACTTATTGAAAGAAATACTACAATCCCTACCAAGAAATCTCAAGTATTTACAACAGCAGCAGATGGCCAAACAGAAGTTGACATCCATGTTGTTCAAGGTGAACGTGAAATGGCAGCAGATAACACAACCCTTGGTAGGTTCCAACTTACAGGAATCCCTGCTGCAAGACGTGGAGTTCCACAAATAGAAGTAACCTTTGATATAGATGCCAATGGTATAGTTAATGTAACAGCTAAGGATAAGGGCTCAGGAAAAGAACAAAAGATTACTATTACTTCATCATCTAACCTATCTGAGGAAGAAATCGATAGAAAAGTAAAAGAAGCAGAACAATTTGCTGAAGAAGATAAGAAAAAGAAAGAAAGCATAGACGCAAAGAATAACGCTGAAAACTTGGTTTATCAAGCAAGAAAGACAATAGAAGAAGCTAAACTTGAAGGAAGCGAAAAAGAAGAAATGGAAGCAGAAATCAAGAAACTAGAAGATGCTATTAAGTCAGATGATATTGATCAAATCAAGGCTCAAACAGAAAGTCTTACCCAAAAAATTTACTCAATGAGTGAAAAAATGTATAAGGCTAATGAAGCAGGAGCAAATGCGCAAGATGCTTCAGCAAACAAGGAAGATGTAGTAGATGCTGACTATGAAGTAATTGATGAGGACGAAGAGTAAGCAGGACTTATGATTGAAAATAATCACAAAGATGGTATGATTATATAAAAATAAAGAGCTATTTCCATGGTGAAATAGCTCTTTTTAGTGAGATGGAGGTTACATGAGAGACCCATATGAGGTGCTTGGTGTAGAGAAAACTGCCGACCAAGCTGTTATTAAAAGAGAATATAGAAAACTAGCTAAGAAATACCATCCAGACCTAAATCCAGACAATGAAGAAGCTGCAGAAAAATTCAAGGAAGCAAGTCTCGCCTACGAAATACTATCAGACGAACAGAAGAGAAGTCAGTATGATAGATTTGGATCTGCTGCCTTTGAAGGCGGTCAAGGAGGCTTTGGTGGCTTCTCTGGTTTTTCACAGGGTGGATTTGATGATATATTTGGAGACTTGTTTGGAGATATATTTGGTGGAGGATTTTCTTCACAAGCTAGGGCGAATCGTCCAATAAAAGGAGCAGATATCCAACAAGTAATAAATTTAAGCTTCCAAGAATCTGCCTTCGGTATAAGTAAGGATGTACAAGTAAGACATGAAGTAACTTGTCACGTTTGTGATGGCAAAAAAAGCGAAGACCCTTCTAAGGTTCACACTTGTGATAAGTGCCATGGTAGGGGAAGCTTTAATCAAGTAAGCCATACTGCTTTCGGCACTATGTCTAGAACTGTTGTTTGTGATAAGTGTGGGGGAAGTGGAGAAATAATTGATGAAGCTTGCTCAAATTGTAAGGGATCTGGTAAGGAATTTAAGTCTGAAACAGTTAGGGTAGACATACCTGCTGGTGTAGAAGATAACAATGTCATAAGAGTAGCTGGCAAGGGCCATGTTGGAGAAAATGGAGGTCCTTACGGAGATTTATATCTTATCTTAAAAGTTAAAGAGCATGAAATCTTTAAAAGAGATGGGCTAGATATCTATTATGAAATGCCAATTTCCTTCACAAAAGCCACTCTTGGCGGTGAAATAGAAATTCCAACCCTAAAGGCAACTAGAAAGTTTGAAATCCCAGCAGGAACTCAAACAGGAACTAAGTTTTCTCTAAGGGGTGAAGGAATCAAGGACAAGAGAAGAGGAAGGACTGGAAACCTCTACTTCTATGTAAAAGTTATAACACCAACTAAGCTTACAAAGGAGCAAAAAGAAGCCCTAGAAAAATTTGCAAGCATTAGTGGAGAAGAAGTTAAAGAAGAAAAATCATTCTTTGAAAAATTAAAGGACTTTTTTGATTGATGAATAAGACATTTAATATAATAACCCTTGGGTGCAAGGTCAACCAATACGAGTCAGAGGCGGTAGAGGAGATATTTAAGTCTAGGGGCTACAAGAAAAAACAAGATGGAGCCGACATATATGTAATCAACACCTGTACAGTTACAAATATGAGCGATAGAAAATCTAGGCAGATGATATCTAGGGCAAGACGAGATAATCCAGAAGCTGTAATAGCGGTTATGGGATGCTATTCTCAAGTAAAGCCTGATGAGGTTTTAGCCATAGAGGGTGTGGATATTGTACTAGGCTCTAGAAATAAGGAAGAAGTAGTAGACCTTTGCGAGGATGTCCTCCAAAACAAGACAGCTATAGATAGGGTTATATCCCTTAGCGAGTCCAAAAGTATAGAAGAGTTAGAAATTTCTAATCAAGAGGATATGACTCGTGCCTATATGAAAATCCAAGATGGCTGTAATATGTATTGTTCATATTGCCTAATTCCCTACGCCAGGGGAAATATAGTAAGTCGCGATATGGAATCTATCAAAGAAGAAGCGATTAGACTTGCCAAAAATGGCTACAAGGAAATAGTTCTAACAGGTATCCATGTTGCAAGCTATGGCAAGGATTTGAAAAATGGGAAACGCCTTATAGATGTAATAGAAGAAGTTGCAAAAACGGATGGCATTGAAAGAATTAGACTATCAAGCATGGAGCCAAGACATATCACCAAGGACTTCCTAGAAAGAATGAAGGCTACTAGAAAGGCTTGTGATCACTTTCACCTATCCCTCCAATCAGGATCCGATGAAATACTAAAGGCTATGAATAGGAAATACGACACAGAAATCTATGAACAAAAAGTTAAGCTCATTAGAGAAGTTTTTCCTAATGCAGGTATTACTACAGATATAATAGTAGGCTTTCCAACAGAAACAGAAGAAAATCATAGACAGACCAAGGAATTTGTAAAGAAAATTAAATTCTCAAAGACCCATCTATTCAAATACTCAAAAAGAGACGGAACTAAGGCAGCTGATATGAAACCAGAAGTCGATGGAAATGTCAAAAGACAAAGACTAAAAGAGCTAGAAGAAATAGAAAAAGCCAATAGGGAAAACTTCCTCAAAAATCAAATAGGAAAAACCCTATCAGTCTTATTTGAAAGTAAGTCTGATATAGACGGATTTAAGTCTGGGTATTCGACAAACTACCTAAGGGTAAATGTCAAAGATGAAATTTCAAATAACGAAATAAGGGATGTCCTAATCACAGAGATAAAAGATGATGAATTAGTGGGTAAAGTTCTATAAAATAACAAAAAATTAAGCTTTAGTCTTTACCTTAGGCTTATTTTATGGTATCATATATATCAATGGGGGTGAAGTATGGATTGTGTATTTTGTAAGATTGTAGAGAAGGAAATTCCTTCAGAAATAATCTATGAAGATGATAATGTAATTGCATTTAATGATTTAGATCCACAAGCACCTATCCATTTTCTTGTAATACCAAAAAAGCACATAGAAAGCGTAGCCAAATTGGAAGAATCCGACCTAAAATATCTAGATTCTATCTTCCTTGCTATCAAAAAAATAGCATCAGAAAAAGGCCTAGATGAAGAGGGATACAGGGTTGTAACTAATATTGGTGAAGGTGGGGGTCAAAGCGTGCCTCACTTGCATTTTCATGTACTAGGAGGCCGAGGATTTAAGTGGCCACCAGGCTGATTGAAAAAATTTGTGCGAATACGAGAGGGGGGATAGCAAATGACAGAGATCAGAGTTGGAGAAAACGAATCAATCGATAGTGCAATCAAAAGATTCAAAAGACAATGCGCAAGATCCGGTGTACTTTCTGAATACAGAAAAAGAGAACACTACGAAAAACCAAGCGTTATAAGAAAAAAGAAAAATGACGCTGCAAAGAGAAAAAATAGAAAAAGCAGATAATAATTTAAGAAGCTTCGGCTTCTTTTTTTATAAGTTTTTTTGTTAGTAATAAAGAATTTTATGTAATAGGTTAGGAAAATCTTGATACAAAGTTTTTAAGTGATCAAAAAATTAATAATAGGAAGCTATAGGCCTTCTTCTGAAAATATTACATAAAAATACAAAAAAAAGTCTTGACAAATCTTTTCCTGTATCTTATACTATAATTAAGTTAATAATAAATTTAATCTTCAGGGCGGAGTGCAAGTCTCCACCGGCAGTAAAGTCTGCGAGCGCAAGCCGAATCGGTGCGATTCCGATACCGACAGTATAGTCTGGATGAGAGAAGAGTTTTTCTATGCTTATTTTGCATAAAAATAAATTCTAAGTCCCTGAAAGGGGACTTTTTTTAGTTCCCAAAAGGAGAAATAATGAATTATGATAACTTAATGAGAGAATGTTTTTCTCTTGCTCGTAAGGGCAGAGGAAAGGTTTTAACTAATCCTATGGTTGGAGCTATAGTTTATAAGGATGGGGAAGTTATCGGAAGAGGTTACCACAAGAGTTTTTATGATGACCATGCAGAAATCGATTGCTTTAAGAATTTGAAGGGATCGGCTGAAGGGGCAACTCTTATAGTAAATCTCGAACCTTGTTCCCACTTTGGCAAGCATCCACCCTGTGTTGATGAAGTCATTAGAAGAAAAATAAAGAGAGTTGTAATTTCAAATATCGATACAAATCCAAAGGTTGATGGGATAAGTAAACTTAAAGCTTGTGGTATCGAAGTCATAAGCGGAGTTTTGGAGGAAGAAGGAAAGAAGCTTAACGAAAAGTTTTTCTTTAATATGAGCCACAAGAGGCCCCTAGTTGCCCTTAAATACGCTCAAAGTCTTGATGGAAAGATTGCTACTGGAAAATTTGATTCCAAGTGGATTTCTAATGAGAAGTCAAGAGAGTTTGTCCATCAACTTAGAAATGATTATGACGCTATAATAGTTGGCAAGAACACTCTCCTAACTGATAATCCTAGGCTTACATCAAGAATAGATAAGGGGATAGATCCTGTAAGAATTATTGTTAGTGATTCGCTTGATTTGAATCCTGACCTTGAAGTTTTTAAGGAAAACTCAGATGGGAAAACTTATATAGCAAGTTCATCTGATAAAGATATAAAGCTCGATTCTGGTCTAATAAGATGCAAAAGTAAAAATGGCCATATAGATTTAGAAGATCTTTTGAAAAAGCTCTATGAGAAAAATATAGGCTCAGTCCTTGTCGAGGGCGGTTCAGTCCTTAATAATTCTTTTTTGGAAGAGGATTTGATAGATAAGATATATCAATTTATGGCGCCTATTATTGTTTCAGGCTTTTATTCAAGATCAGCCTTTATTGGTAAGGGTGTAGGTTATATCAAAGATGCCAAAAGATTTAGGATTGATGATATTAAAAGATTTGGTGAAGATGTGATGTTTGAGGTAAATAATGTTTACAGGAATAGCTGAGGAGTTGGGTCTTGTAAAGGAATTTAAGCAAAAGTCCGATACGGTTGAAATAAAAATCGCCTGCAAAAAAGTTTTAGAGGAAACTAAGCTTGGAGATTCGATAATGACTGATGGGGTTTGCCTTACAGTAACAGAAATTACAGATTCCTACTACAAGGCAGATATTATGAATGAATCCCTAAAAAAGACTAAGTTTGATAGGTCTCTTCTAGGTAAGGAAGTTAATCTTGAAAGGGCCCTAAGATTTTCAGATAGGCTTGACGGTCACATAGTTCAAGGCCACGTTGATGGAGTGGGAAGGCTAATTTCTATAAATAAAAATGTCTATAGATTTAAAACGAATAGGGAAATAGGGAGATTTATAGTAAACAAGGGCTCGATTGCCATAGATGGTATATCGCTTACGGTATCTTTCGAAAACGACGATATATTTGAAGTCTCTCTCATACCAGAAACCCTATCTAGGACAAATTTAAAGAATAAAAGGGTCGGAGACTTGGTAAATCTTGAAACAGATATCTTATCAAGGATAGTCGAGAAGTTATATAGAAGCGAAAAAAAGGAGGATAGGGACTCACTTTTGAGTCTATTATAAGATGAGTAGGATTGAAGAAGCTATACAAGCACTAAGAAATAACGAGATAATTTTAGTAACTGATAATGAAGATAGGGAAAACGAAGGCGATATGATTTGCGCTGGAGAAAATGTTACTGGACAGATGATTAATATTATGGCGACCTATGCTAGGGGCTTGATTTGTACACCAATCGGTAGCGAAGTTGCAAGAAGATTATCCCTAAATCCTATGGTTGTGCAAAATACCGACAATCACGAAACAGCCTTTACAGTTTCAGTAGACCACATCAATACCTCTACAGGAATTTCAGCCTTCGAGAGAGCGGAAACTATAAGGGCACTTGCTGATGGTAAATCCCTTGCCAGCGATTTTAGAAGACCTGGCCATGTTTTTCCTCTTGTAGCCAAAGATGGAGGAGTCCTCGAAAGAGATGGTCATACAGAAGCAACCATTGACCTATTAAGGCTTGCAGGTCTAAGGGAAGTTGGCATTTGTTGTGAAATTATGGATAGTGATGGTCATATGATGAGAGGAGAAGACCTCATAAAATTGGCTGAAAAACTAAATCTAAAGATTACTACAGTTGAAGAAATTCAAGAATACAGGAAAAATTTAGAAGTAGATTTAATTTCTACAAATCCAGTAAATCTACCAAGTGAATATGGTAACTTTAAGGCCTATGCTTTCTTGGATAGAAAAACTGGCAAGGAGCATGTAGCAGTTGTCAAGGGCGATATCCAAAAAGACGGAGTCCTTACAAGGATTCATTCAGAATGTCTAACTGGTGATGTTTTAGGCTCTAGAAGATGTGATTGTGGTAGCCAACTTCATAAGGCTTTAAGAAATATAGAAGAAAATGGCTCTGGCGTCCTCCTTTATTTAAGGCAAGAGGGTAGGGGCATAGGCTTATTCAACAAATTAAAGGCCTATGAGCTTCAAGAACATGGCTACGATACTGTAGATGCTAATCTAAAATTAGGTTTTCCTGAAGATATGAGGGATTATAAAATAGCTTCAGAAATGTTAAAAAGCCTTGGTGTAAAATCAGTAAGACTTATGACTAACAATCCTGATAAGATTAATCAATTGGAAGAGTATGGTATAAAAGTTGAGTCAAGATGTCCTCTAGAAATAAAATCTAATGATACAGATAGAAAATATCTAGAAATAAAAGCTAAGAGAATGGGTCATAAATTAAGAGAATTTAAGGAGATAAAAAATGCGTGAATATAGTGCTAATTTACTTTCAAATGATAAGAAATATGCAGTTTTGGTTGCAAGATTCAACCACTTTGTTACAGATAGGCTAGTAGAAGGCTGTCTAGATACTCTAAAAAGACACGACACCAAGGAAGAAAATATTGACATAATAAGAGTTCCTGGTGCCTTCGAGATTCCTCTAGTTGCCAAAAAACTTGCCAAGAAAGATGAATATGATGCGGTAATCTGCCTTGGAGCAGTTATTCGTGGAGATACTCCTCACTTTGACTATGTTTGTTCCGAAGTTTCTAAGGGAGTTGCCAATGTTTCATTAGAAAGTGAAAAGCCAGTTATATTTGGAGTAATCACCGCAGATACAATAGATCAAGCCCTCCAAAGATCAGGCATTAAGGCAGGTAATAAGGGTAGTGAAGCAGCCCTTGCTGCAATCGAAATGGCAAATCTAATGGAAATATTATGATAGTCATTTTTGACTTCGATGGAACTATTCATAAGACTGAACTTGTTTATAAGCCAGCCCTCTATAAGACTTTAGGAGAGCTTGGTATAGATCCTAATAGCCTTGATTATAGGAAATATATAGGCATGAGTCCTAAGGCTTGTTGGGATGATATCCTAAAGGATGATTCAAACAAGGAACATCTAATTAAACTTAATGGACGAAGGATTAGGGAAAACTTAGAAAAAACTGGGGCACTTTATGAAAACTCTTACAAAACTCTCAACTATCTAAAAGAAAAATACGACTTATACATTTTATCTAAGTGCCTTAGGGCTTATATGGATGAAGCCAGAAGGGTTTATGGATTGGATAAGTATTTTACTAAGTATCTTGTTGGCGAAGACTTCGACTTTATTGATAAATACGAAATCTTAAGGCAAAGCCTTGAGGATGATTATATCATGGTAGGCGATAGGAAAGAAGATATACTAGCAGGCTATAAAAATAATAAAAAGTCTGTCTTTGCTTCTTATGGTTATGGTAAGCCTGAAGAAGGTAGGCTTGCTGATTATAAGATAGATGATATTTGTCAATTAAAGGAAATATTATAAAATTAAAAACTTTAATAATTGTCATAGGGCTCTTGTGAAATAATCAATAATCATCATCCCATCATTTAGAGATTCTCCTAGGAAATTTTAACTCTTTGCCGAAAGGCTAGAGTGCCTTCCGGCTTTTTAAGCTTATCAGTGGAGCTCCTTTTAATGATATGGGGATGATTTATTAATTCTTCAAGAGCCCTCTTAGTCTATATTTGATTTAGCCTCAATAGATTCGATGTCGACCCTATAACAAGCTGTAAGTTTACTACTCATTTCTATAGCCTTTTCGATATAGTTATCCAAATCCCTATAAAATTTCTGACAAATTAAGCTTAGGGCAAAGTTTTTTTCGCTATTATCATCTACTAGCCTACATGATCCACTTATTATTGCAGATTCATATTTTAAAGTAAAAAGTTTGGCTAGTTTTCTTGGATCATTTTTGATTTCTTCATCAGAAATTGGCTCGGGTAGGTGGTTTTCTCCAACGAATACAATCCTCACCTTATTATTTTTTCTAAGTAAGTCGTTTTTTACTCCCTCCCTTGCTCCATGAAAATAGAGCTTATCGCAATCTCTTGCGAAAGTCAAGGGGATGGAGTAGCCATTCTCTTCAATGGTCATCACACCGAAAGAAGCTTTATCTATAATTTTTTTTGCAAAAACACTGTCTTTTTCTCTGTCAGTTCTTCTCATTATTAAGCTCCAAGACATATTCATAAATTTCATTTTTTCCTAGTGAGGACTTCTTTTTTATATCCTTAACTATATCCTTGGTACGAAGTCCCTCTTCTAACATTTTTTGTATTTCTTCTCTGTAAGCTTCGATATTTTCAGCACTTTTTTCGCCTTTTTCAAGTATTATTACAAATTCACCCTTGAGGGTTATATCAGCGATATTGATTTCAGAAATTGGACTTAGCCTATATTCTTCGAATTTTTTCGTAAGCTCCCTAGCTAGGCAAAGCCTTCTATCTGGGAAGATTTTTTTGAAATCAGAAAGAGTTGACTCAAAATTGTGGGGTGTGTCTAATATTATTGAAGTCTTATCTTCATTTTTTAGATTTTCATAAAATATTTTCTTATCAGCTGTTTTTTTGGGAATAAAACCATAATAGGCGAACTTGTCATTGTCAAGACCTGAACCTACTAGGCCTGTAATTATGGCACTTGCTCCAGGTAAGATTGTATAAGTAATTCCTTCTTCTTGGCATTTTTTGATAAGAATGTGGCCAGGGTCAGATATACCAGGCATGCCTTGATCAGTAATTACTGCATAGGTCATTCCTTTTTCTACTTCTTTAATAATATCAAGAGACTTTGAAGTTTCATTAAATTTATGATAGGAAGTCAGTGGCTTGTCTATATTATAATAATTTAGAAGTTTTTTCGACTCCCTAGTATCTTCACAGGCTATGACATCTACTTCCTTTAGGACATTAATAGCCCTTATAGTCATATCTTCAAGGTTTCCTATTGGGGTTGGAACAAAATATATTTGATAATCCATAAGACCTCCTTAGTCTAAATCGTTGATTATTTTCATTTCTTCTGAGTAGCCTTCCTTATCATAGATAATCAATGGATCTTCTATCCTAAGGCCATCTCTTGCATTTTTTACAAACTCTATAAGGATAAATTGAGGCTTATTTAAGGCTTGTGAATGGACAAATCGAACTGTCTTAGCTTTAAGATTGCCTGACTGATTAAAGATATCGACCATTCTTTCAGGCTTGTGGATCATAAAAAGCTTGCCCTTATCCTTTAAGGCCTTATTGGCAAAGGAGAAAATATCGGAAAGCTTTAAGAACTTTTCCTGTCTTGAAATGAGAAACTCCTCATCCTTGTTTTCAATATTATCAGTGATTTTGTAATAGGGTGGGTTGGTAATAATGTAGTCTATTGAGTTTTCCTTTATAGTAATCTTGTTTAAATCTTCGTTAATAAGTTCTATATTTTTGATGCCATTTAATTTTATGTTTTCTTCTAAAAGCTTTGCCTTTTCTTTTTGGATTTCAACAGCAAAAACCTTCTCAAGTTTGTATCTAGAATTAATTAAAAAGGATAGGACACCTGAGCCTGCCCCTATATCAAGGGCGACTTTATTGCTTTTCATCCTAGCGAAATCTCCTAAGATTATAGAATCGACACCAAAGGAGTAAGACTTATCAACGTGAATCATTTTTATATTTGTTCTTGGTATATAATCTAATTTACTCATATCCTAATTATAGCAAATATGACTATTCATATAAAGCTTTGCTTATGATACGATTTTCTTATTATCTTACTAGCATTAGGGTATAATGTTTGAAAGATTAATAAGAAGTTAAATTAAAAAAGGAGATATAAATGAAATATTTTGGTACAGATGGTTTTAGAGGAGAGGCTAACAAATCTCTAAACGTCTATCATGCTTTTAAAATAGGAAGGTTTGTAGGGGATTATTTTTCTTCTAATAAAAACGGAAATGGAAGAATCCTTATAGGCAAAGACACTAGAAGAAGCTCATATATGTACGAGGCAGCCCTAGCAGCAGGTATTACATCCTCTGGCTCCAACGCCCACCTTATGCACGTTACACCAACTCCTTCAGTTTCATATATTACAAAAACAGAAGACTTCGATTGTGGAATAATGATAACAGCAAGCCACAATCCCTACTACGACAATGGTATAAAAATAATCAATAGCGAAGGAGAAAAGATGGAAGATGCTTTTCTTATAGAGCTTGAAAAATATATAGATAGTGAAATTACAGATATTGCTCTTGCAGTTGACGAAAATATAGGTAGGACTGTAGATTTCATAGGAGGAAGAAATAGATATATAGCTTATCTTATCCAAACAGTTACTAGGTCTTTTGAAGGAATTAAGGTAGGACTTGACTGTGCAAATGGAGCAAGCTTTACTATAGCAAAACCAGTTTACGATGCCCTTGGTGCTGATACCTTCGTAATAAATGCCAATCCAAATGGTTATAATATCAATAACAAGGCAGGTTCAACCCATATTGAAGTCCTACAAAAATTTGTAGTTGATAATAAATTAGACCTAGGTTTTGCCTTTGATGGGGATGCTGATAGATGTATAGCTGTAGATAGGCAAGGAAATGTTGTAGATGGTGATTCAATTCTTTACCTATCAGCCAAATACATGAAAAAAGAAGGAGCCCTAAATTCAAATACAGTTGTAACTACTATAATGAGTAACTTAGGCTTATACAAGGCTTTTGACGAATTAGGGATAAATTATGTAAAAACTGACGTAGGAGATAAGTATGTCCATGCTGAGATGGATAAGCATGGCTATGCATTAGGTGGAGAGCAATCAGGTCATATTATATACCAAAAATTCGCCAACACTGGAGATGGAATCCTAACTTCATTAAAAATTATGGAAGCTATGATTGAAGAAAAATCTGATTTGGCTAGTCTTGTTAAGGACTTAAAGATTTATCCACAAGAGTTAGTTAACGTGAGGGTTAAGGATAAAAAACAAGCCCTAGAAAATAAAGAACTCCTCGAAAAAATAGCAGAAGTTGAAGAAAAACTAGCCGATAGGGGAAGAGTCTTGGTAAGGGCATCTGGTACAGAGCCTTTGGTAAGGGTAATGGTTGAAGCTGAAACAGACGAACTTGCAAAAGAAACTGTAGGAGAAATAGTAGAAAAGATTAAAGACTTGGGACTAAATCAATAATGAAAGATTTTAGAACAGCTAGGGAAATAGATATAAAAGAAGCTGTTTTAGTAGTAGGAAACAAGGTCTACGCTAGAGAATCCTACATCAGTGTAGATACATCAAAGCTTAAAGGCTATCCGCCAAGGCTATACTACGACAAGGACGAAAAGTATTTGGGAAAAATGTTTGATAAAGAAGTTTTCGAACTTGAGGATATAGAAGATATACTCATAGAATATCAAGATCAATGCTTTTCCAATCACGATTTAGATGACCTGAGAGAATTTTTGATTAAAAGAAGAGAAGTCTTTTACAAAAATCTTTCAGAAAAGGAATAGAAATCTTTGACAAATAGACATAAAGGTGGTATTATACTACCTTGTATGGAAGTATCCGTATAAATTAATAGGAGGTGTTTTATGGCAGATAAAGTAAAAATGGAATGTACAGAATGCAAAAATAGAAACTATGATACAACTAAAAATAAAAAACATCATAGCGAGAGACTTGAGCTTAAAAAATATTGCCCATTCTGTAAAAAACACACTGTTCATAGAGAAACAAAGTAGGAGCAAATAATGGCTAAGAAAAAAGATTCTTTCTTTTCTGGCGTATCAAAAGAATTTAAGAAGATTCAATGGCCAACAAAGAAAATATCATTTGAGTATTCTTGGATGATTATTGCTATGTCAGCTACAACAGCTGTTGCAATATGGCTACTTGACAAGGTCTTCCAAGCCCTACTTCAAATTATAATGTAGGTGTTAAATGACAGATTCTTACGATTTATCAGAAAATAAAGAAGAAAATTTATCAATTGATGAACAATCTTCAACAGAAGAATCTACTAATGCTGAATTAGAAAATATAAAAAAATCAGCTAGATGGTATGTAGTTCACACATATACAGGTTATGAAAATAGAGTCAAAGATAAGATCCAAATGATGATTGACAATGAACAAAATCCTGATATTTTGGAAGTTACAGTACCAACAGAAGAATATGTTGAAGTGAAGAATGACACTAAGAAAGTAAAGACTAGAAAATTATTCCCTGGCTATGTAATGGTTAAGATGAATGTTACCAACAAAAGTTGGTATATCATCAGAAATACCCAAGGCGTTACAGGATTTGTAGGGCCAGATGGTAAGCCAGTCGCTCTTACACCACAAGAAGTTAGAAAGTTTGGTGTAAAAGAAGAGGCTCCGCTTGTTAATATCGACCTAAAACTAGGCGATAGTATCAATATTATTAGCGGTCCATTTAAGGATTTTGTAGCCAAGGTAGAAGAAATTGATAAGGAAAAGGGAACTATCAAGGCGTTCGTAGATATGTTTGGTAGGGATACCTTAATTGATTTAGACTTTACAGATATCGAGACTATTTAGTAACTGTCGATGATAGTGGGAGGGGAAACCCGAAACAACCACAAGGAGGTAAAAATGGCAGAAAAAGAAGTAAAAGCAATAGTTAAATTACAAGTACCAGCAGGAGCTGCATCTCCAGCACCACCAGTAGGTACAGCACTAGGTCCACACGGAATCAACATCATGGAATTCGTGCAAGCATTTAATTCAAAAACAGCAGACCAAGCTGGAATGATTATACCGGTAGAAATGACTATTTATACGGATAGAACATTTACATTTATAACTAAAACACCACCAGCACCAGTATTAATCAAAAAGGCTATCAAGCTAGATAAGGGTTCAGGAGAACCTAACAAGAAAAAGGTTGGATCAATCAAGAGAAGCCAACTTGAAGAAATTGCAAAGACAAAAATGCAAGATCTTAATGCAGCAAGCTTAGAAGCAGCTGTAAGCATGATAGCTGGAACAGCAAGAAGTATGGGAGTTACTGTAGAAGATTAGTGGGAGATTAAAGTCGAATACCACAGGAGGAATTAAATGGCTAAAAAAGGAAAAAGATATTTAGAAGCGAAAAAATCTTTCGATTCAACAAAAGAATACACACTAGATGAAGCTCTAGAAATAATTGAAAAAACAGCAAGCGCTAAATTTGACGAAACTGTAGAATTACACTTTAACCTTGGTGTTGATAGCAGACACGCTGACCAACAAGTAAGAGGAACAGTAATCCTACCTCACGGAACAGGTAAAGATCAAAAGGTTCTAGCTTTTGTTAAAGAAGATAGAATAAATGAAGCCCTAGAAGCAGGTGCTGATTATGCAGGTGGAGATGACCTAGCAGCTAAAATCCAAAATGAAGGATGGCTAGACTTTGATGTTGTTGTAGCAACACCTGACATGATGGCAGTAGTTGGAAGACTTGGTAGAGTACTCGGACCACAAGGTCTTATGCCAAACCCAAAAACTGGTACTGTAACACCTGATGTTAAAAAAGCTATAGCCGAAATTAAAGCAGGTAAAGTAGAATATAGAACAGATAAGGCTAACCTAGTTCACGTTCCAACAGGAAAAGTATCATTCGGTAAAGAAAAACTAGCTGAAAACATAGCAAGCCTAATTACAGCAGTTGCTAAGGCAAAACCAGCATCAGCTAAGGGTAAATACATGAAATCTGTTACTCTAGCATCAACTATGGGTCCTGGAGTAAAACTATCTCCAGCAAGAGCTATGGATTTAGTTGAAAAATAAATTTGCAATAAATTTATTTTGTGATATAATAATTAAGTCAAATAACAGGCTACCAAAGACTACGCAGACAGCAATGTTTAATAATTGCGTATAGGTGGGAAGAAAAAGCTACATCCCCACCGATGTAGGCAGTTTTAATCTGCCTAATGTGGGGATTTTTATATACCTACCAAAGCCTATAGGAGGTGAAACAGTGAGCGAGAAAGCTATAGCAGCTAAACAATTAGTAGTAGATGAGATCAAAGAAAAAATCGAAAATGCGAAATCAGTAACATTAGTAGGTTTTGATCGTATGGATGTAAAAGAAATTACAGACCTACGTAACAAGTTTAGAGAAAGCGAATCAGAATACAAAGTTTATAAAAACACAATGATGAGATTTGCCTTCCAAGAACTTGGATATGACCAACTCATTGATGAACTAAAGGGTTCAAATGCTCTAATCTTTTCAAATGAAGACCTAGTAAACGGTCCAAAAGTAGCAGTAGACTACACAAAAGAAGGCGATGAGCAAAAAGAAAAATTAGTTCTTAAAGCAGGCCTTGTTGAAGGAAACTACCAAACAGGTGATCAAATGATGGCAATTGCTACATTACCACCAACAGAAGTACTTCACTCAATGCTAGCTAACGTACTACAAGCACCAATCAGAAGACTTGCAGGAGATCTTAACAACACATTGGCTAAGATTGCCTATGCACTTGATGCAGTACGTGAAAAGAAAGAACAAGCAGGCGAATAATAATTTTTAGAAAAAATATAAAAGGAGAATTTAATAATGGCAAGCGAAAAAGTAACAAACATATTAGAAGAAATCAAAGAACTTACAGTACTAGAACTATCTGACCTAGTAAAAGCAATCGAAGAAGAATTTGACGTAACAGCACAAGCAGCAGTAGCAGTAGCTCCAGCAGCAGCAGCTGGCGCAGCAGAAGCTGGTGCAGCAGAAAAAACAGAATTTGACGTAGTTCTTAAATCAGCTGGTTCTGCTAAAATCAACGTAATCAAAGTTGTTAAAGATGCAGCTGGACTTGGACTAAAAGAAGCAAAAGCTTTAGTTGATGGAGCTCCAAAAACTGTAGCTGAAGGTCTTGCAAAAGATGCAGCTGAAGAATTAAAAGCTAAATTAGAAGAAGCTGGTGCTGAAGTAGAACTTGCTTAATTAAGCTTATATAAGGCCCTCAAAGAGGGTCTTTTAGTATGCGAATTTGACAAGGAAGGGACTAGGATGTATATTAGTAATATAGAACAATTCTAATATTAGAAAGAGGAAAATGGTGGAAAAGATAATACAAGAACTCAGGAATGAAGAATATATAGATAGGCTACCTAAATTAAAAGAATTATTAGCCCAACATAATATTAGGGTTTCTCACCAAAGGCTTCTAATATTAGACTATCTAATAATGAATCCTACCCATCCTACAGCAGATCTGATATATAAAGATTTGAAAGTTTCAGATCCTGTAATAAGTCAAGCTACAGTCTATAACACACTCAATCTTCTAGTTGAACATAATTTAGTCAAAGAGTTGGATTTCAATATGTCTAGCAAAAGATATGAGTTTAAAAAGACCAACCATGGACACTTTATATGTGAAGCTTGCGGTATGATTGAAGATTTGAATATGGATGACTTAGAATACCCTAAATATTTAGAGAAGTACGAAATTGATAACGTAGAAGTTATATTTCGTGGCATATGTCCTGAATGTTTGAATAAATAAGAACAAAAACTCATAGGCTAATTTTTCTTATGCCTATGAGTTTTTCTTTGCTTATTTATATGATTTTAAGAAACAGCTTAAACTTATAATTTCTTATTATAAATCATCAAAAAATTTCATAGAATGATTTATATCGTGATATTTAAAGCCTAATTCGAAGGCTTCTTTTCTTTGCTCAGAAGAACCGTGAGTAAATGAGTCTACATCAACATTTCTTCTTGCCATCTCTTGTATTCTATCGTCTCCTATAGTTGAAGCCACATTCATAGCTTCTTCTATATCACCTGCTTCGCGGTATCCTTTCTCCTTTAAATAATAGGCAAACGGACCTGCAAAATAATCAGCTTTAAGCTCTTGGGCAACAGATACTCTGTTATAATCTGTCACAGATAGCTTTTTTCTCAACTCACTTGTCTGCTTAATGATGCCCAATTGATTTTGAACATGATGGCCCACTTCATGGGCAAGAACATAGGCGAGGGCAAAATCGCTCCTCCACCGTTGTAATAGTTGCAATTAGCGTTGAATACTTTATGGGTCTTGTATAAGTAAGATAAAAATTTCGATTATAAAAATTCGCCCTTTGAAATCTTTTGGATTTTATAAAATATATGGGCGATTTTTTAGATTACAATAAAAATTTGTTAGAATTAAAGATTATAGCATTTAGCTTATAGCTTGTATAAATGTAAAAAGGATCTATATTAAATAAATTTGGTAAGAGTAAATGAAACTTCTGTTTACACTCTTTGACAAAGGGTCAGTAGATGTACCCATTCTTTAACATTACTGTTGAAAAATAAATTTTTAGGGTATATTATTAATAAAATAGAATTTTATAAATTTATAAAAGGGAGGTTAAAATGAAATTCTTAATTCGGCCCGATGATGACAATGAAGCAAAAAAATGCTGGTCTTATCATTGTGGAGTTGTATGTTATGAGCAAAGTGTTTGTTTACCTCTTGCAAGTGACTATTGTGGTGAGGACGTTAACTCGGATATCAAACCAGAAAAAATAATTAAAAAACATAGAATCACAAAAGGATGTAGACCGGGTCTAATGGGTTATTTTCCGATGTGAGGAGATTTATATGAAAGAATCTAAGTATAATTTTATATATGAATATAAGAAAAACTATTTGATTTACAATTCACTTCGAAACTCCTTGGCACTTATGACTAAAAAAGATTTTATTGATTTTAAAAATAATAAATTGGACTCTGAGGAGACTGAGCAGTATAAATATGGTGGATTTTTGGTAGATGAGGAATTTGATGAATTAGATTATATCAAATATAATTTGTTAAATAGTAGATATAGCACTAGTTCTCTTGGTCTTACTATTGCACCGAGCCTGGATTGTAATTTCGATTGTGCATATTGCTATGAAAAAAGTCATTCGGAAAATTACTATATGGATAGAGCTATGGAAGAGAAGTTAGTTGATTTTGTAAGAATGAAGGCAAAATCATCTGATCGTATTGACGTATCTTGGTATGGAGGTGAGCCACTTTTAGCGGCGAGTATTATAGATAGGCTTACAGACGAGTTTCTTAAAATCGCTAGTGAATATAATTTACCATACAGCTCATACATAATTACGAATGGTTATTTACTTAATGAAAAAAATGCTAAAAAATTATCTGAATGGAAAATTCAAGGCATGCAGATAACTATAGATGGAGATAGAAAAAGTCATGATTCAAAGAGGTATCTAAAAAATGGTAATCCTACTTATGACAAGATACTAAAAAATCTTAAGGAAAATTATAGATACTTGGTGAATGTATCTTTAAGAATAAATCTAGATGAAAGAAATATTGGTAGCGAAAATTCAATTATTAAAGAAATTGAAACTTTCGATAAAGAAGGAAAAATCAAACCCTACATAGCCAGGGTTAGAAATGAGAATGATACATACAGAGATGATATATGTATAGACCAAAAAAAGTTTGATGAGTATGAGTTTAACTTTTATAGAAACCAGGATACAAATTTTATAGATAGGATTTATCCTAACAGAATTAGCAATTTCTGCACTGCCGATTATAAAAATTCATATGTAATAAATTATAATGGAGACATATATAAGTGTTGGTCGGATATAGGAATAGAAAAAGCTAAAATTGCAAACATAGGGGATAAATACTTAGGCGATATTAATTATTCTAATTATTATAAGTACATGTTATTCGATCCTACTGAAGATGAAGATTGTAAGAATTGCAAAATCTTGCCACTTTGTATGGGTTCTTGTCCTTTTGTACGAAATAATAGAGGAAAAGAGTGCAGCAAATATAAAGATAATTTAGAAAATATAATCATAGCAACTGCAAAATATATGGAGGTAAATGATTAAATACATAATAGGTCCTGAAGAATTAAATCATTCATTTTGTAATGAATTTGAGATTTGCATAACAAAAACATGTGGACAAGATTGTCCAAAACAAAATATTTGCGTGAAATGTAATAGCCAATGTGCTAGTAAGCATAACTGTATAGATTGGTGCGTGACTTTATCTTATTGTGATCCGGGACAAACTGGTTATTCTCCGGCATCCTTATAGTAGATAGTAAAATAATACTATTTATAATATGTACTATAATAGTCAACAATAATCAATTTTTTAGCTAGAAGGATTTTGTTACTGCCAGTTAAATAATTGAATTTAGATAGGATGAGGAAAATATTTTGAATTTAATAAGATTAGAGAAATAAATATGTTTAAAATCATATCGATATCATATAGGTATTTAAAAAACTATAAATACAAATTATTAATATACTACTTTCTAACACTTACCATTAGCACAATTTCTATCATATATCCGAGAATAATGGGTGAATTTACAGATGTATTGGTAGATAAAAATATGAGTGGACTTTATACATATATCTTGTATTTTACAATGTTTAATTTAATAAATTTAATATTTACATACATTTCTGGTAAACTCTATATTTATATTCAATCCCAATCATCTTATGAGTTCAATAAAGACATTAATATTCATGTTTGGAATATACCTCTCTTAGAAAGCTCTAAGTTCGATAGTGCTTATTTAGCTGATAGGATAAACAATGATACGAATTCTATAGTAATTTTTTCGATTAATGTTATTCAGACTGTTTGTTCTACTATAATATCTGTTATCGTTTCATCTATGTTTATGATAAAATTAGATAAAACGATTTTTTTGATAGCTGTAATTGCATGTGTTTTATATAGCAGCATTTATATATTATTAAGAAAGAAAATTTATATTATTAACCGCTTGTTAATGGATTCTAAATCGAGATTTACTTCTAGAATCTATGAACAATTAGTAAATATACGATCTGTTAAGATTCATGGAACTTATAAGGAAAATGAGAGAAATCTTGATGAATCATTTAATGGTTTATTTTCTAACACGCTTTCAGCTTACAACTTAAACTATGTTTATTCCTTCTTTGATGACTTTATTAGTCAAGTATCTAGCATTATCTTTTTTATATATGGGGGAGTTTCTGTAATTAAAGGCGATATTAGTTTAGGCCAGTACGTTAGTCTCAATTCCTATTTAATGGTCCTTATGTCTTCTTCTGCTGCCTTATTCTCGTTAGCTAAAGAAATTAAACTTGCAAAAGTTTCGTATGATAGGATTTGCGAATTAACTGAAATTGAAGAAGAAACAAATGAGGTTATTAAGCTTAAAGAAATAGATAGGATAAAGATAGATTTGGACTTTTCATATCGAAAAACTTCTAAGGAATTTCAATATAAGACTAATCTAGAAATGGGAAAAATATATAAAGTATCAGGAGAGAATGGGTCTGGTAAAAGCACTTTACTTGACAACATTGTAGCTTTACATATAGACACTTATGCAGGAAAAATCACTTACAATGATATAGATATTAAAAAATTAGACATAAAATACACAAGAAAGAACATGATTTCTTATATAGAACAAAAGGTTGATGTTTCTAATATTAACGAAGTAAATAGATTAAATCCAAAAGAGGCATCCGAAATAATATCAGAAAATAAGTTAAATGATTTAATGGAGATTTCATGTAATAAAATAATTTATAAAGAAAGCTTTGAGAAGATGAGCGGTGGACAAAAACGTAAGATTCAAATATATAGTGAGATACTAAAAAATGCAAATCTTATAATTTTAGATGAGCCAGCAAATGATTTGGATAGGGAATCTATTGAATGTTTGAAAAAAACTTTGAAAAAGATGTCCAATAAGAAGACAACTGTAATAGTAGATCATACTAATTATTTTGATGATATAATTGATGAAATAGTATATATATAAAAATGGAGCCACTTCCCGGAATTGAACCGAGGACCTCTTCCTTACCATGGAAGCGCTCTACCTACTGAGCTAAAGTGGCACATATATAATTATACAAGCATTTTTAATAAAAGCAAATTTAATTTAAGAAAAAAATCAAAGGATATAAATTATTATTTTATTAAAAAAAACTATCAGGTATAGTAATATTGATAGAATTTTTACTAGCTTTATGGTATTATAGATTATATGAGTATATTAGGAGGATTAAATGAGCAAACAAACATTTGAAAGAGTAAAACCACATATTAATATTGGTACAATCGGCCACGTAGACCACGGTAAAACAACAACAACAGCAGCAATCACTCAAGCCCTAAACAAAAAATATGGTACAGGTGAATACGTAGACTACGAACACATCGACAAGGCACCAGAAGAAAGAGAACGTGGAATCACAATCAACACATCAGTAGTTGAATACGAAACACAAAAAAGACACTATGCCCACATCGACGCTCCAGGCCACGCTGACTACGTTAAAAACATGATCACAGGTGCAGCACAAATGGATGGCGCTATCATCGTAGTATCTGCAGCTGACGGTCCAATGCCACAAACAAGAGAACACATCCTACTAGCAAGACAAGTAGGCGTACCAAAAATCGCAGTATTCTTAAACAAAGAAGACCAAGTAGACGATCCAGAACTAATCGAATTAGTAGAAATGGAAATCAGAGACCTACTAAACGAATATGACTTCGATGGAGACAACGCACCAGTAATCGTAGGATCTGCCCTAAAATCACTAGAAGAAGGTGGAGAAGGCCCATGGTCTGACAAGATCCTAGCCCTAATGGATGCAGTAGATGACTACTTCGACATACCAGAAAGAGACAACGACCTACCATTCCTAATGCCAGTAGAAGACGTAATGACAATCTCAGGACGTGGAACAGTAGCAACAGGAAGAGTAGAAAGAGGAACCCTAAAAGTTGGTGACACAGTAGAAATCGTAGGACTAACAGAAAAAACAAGCCAAGCAGTAGTAACTGGAGTAGAAATGTTCCACAAATCACTAGAACAAGCAGAATCAGGTGACAACGTAGGACTCCTACTAAGAGGTGTACAAAGAAACGAAATATCAAGAGGACAAGTACTTGCAAAACCAGGCAGTGTAAACCCACACACAGAATTCGAAGGTCAAGTATACGTACTAACCAAAGAAGAAGGTGGACGTCACACCCCATTCTTCAGTGGATATAGACCACAATTCTTCTTTAGAACAACAGACGTAACAGGAGACATCCAACTAGAAGATGGCGTAGAAATGGTAATGCCAGGAGACAACGCAACCTTCAAGATTACCCTACAAAAACCAATCGCTCTAGAAGAAGGACTAAGATTCGCTGTTCGTGAAGGTGGTAGAACAGTAGCATCTGGAGTAGTAACAAAGGTAATAAAATAGTCCCACCCTAACACGAATATTTAGAATTTAAAAAGTTTATAGAGCGAACCAGAGGTTCGCTCTTATTCTTTAAGGAGCTTATATGAGAAATAAAAAATCACTTATATCTTTATTTCTAGTTATTATTTTCCTTTTCAGCGCTTGTTCAAATGAAAAGGTTTCCCAAAAAGGGATAACAAAAAATGAAACTTCTGATGAAGAAATGGTAGATGGCTCCAAGGCTGATAAAGCTAATAAGAAAATTGGAGTTGCTTATGAAGTAGGGGTAACTCCAGATGATTTTAATATGGACTATGATACATCGAGGCTTCTTTCTTTGAAGGATAAGAAGAGCAAGTATTATCCAAAAGATGGGGTCAAGGGTCTGTATCTTAATTCTAGTTCTGCTAGCGATTCTGAAAGTTTAGATAAGATTGTCGATTTGATTGAAAATACAAGGCTTAATTCTCTAGTTGTGGATGTTAAGGATGATTTTGGAAATATCACCATGTCCTTTGCTAGTGATGATCCTGATATCAAATACGCATCTAGCGATATTATCAATCCAGAAGACTTTATTAAGGATATGCACGATAAGGGAATCTATGTAATAGGAAGGATTACAAGTTTTAAGGATTCTGTTATTACAGAAAAGCATCCTTCTTGGGGTTTTAGCAACGTGGATGGGTCTTTATTGACTAATGCTAATGGGCAAGCTTTTTTAAATCCATTCTTGAAGGAAGTTCAAGATTATGATATAAAAATAGCAAAGCTTGCTGCCAAGGCGGGTTTTGACGAGATTCAATTTGACTATGTTAGATTTGCTGATGGATTTGAAAGTTATGGCGATACTCTCGATTATTCCCGAGGGGAATTTGAAAATATGAAAATGAAAGAGGGAGATAAAAGGGTAGCTGCTATTACAGGCTTCGTCCAAAGGGCTAGGGAAGAACTTCAAGATTTTAGTGTTCCTATTTCTGTAGACCTTTATGGAAATGCCCTTCAAGTCGAAAGGGCTGATGGTATTGGCCAAGATTTCTATGAGATAAGTAATCAAACAGATGTTATTTCTTCTAAGATCTATCCAGCTAAATGGGACTTAGGATCATTCGGCATAGAAAAACCAGACCTTGAACCATATGAAATTGTAAAAAGCTATCTTAAAGCTGAACAAGAGTGTCTATCTAAAATAGACCATAAGCCCCAATCTCGACCATGGATTCAAGATTTTACTGCTTCATGGTTAGGTGATGGTTATTGGATGGAATATGATAAAGATGCCATTGAGGCTCAAATTAAGGCTATTTATGATTCTGGAGGAAAGGAATTCTTGATTTGGAATGAAAATAGCGATTATACTGAAGGTGTAAAATACTAATGAAACATAAAAAAGCAAATGAAATTATAGAAAAGACTGCAACTATCATAGAAGTTTTGATATGCATTATTGTAATCTTAGGAGTTTGTTCAGGAATACCTAAGTTAGTTCATTACATAGTGGAAATTTTTAGAGTTGGTAATTTACAAAACTCTTATATGCTGATGAATGATTTCCTAAAACACGCTCTCTTACTGATTGTTGGAATAGAGCTTATAGCCATGGTAATCACGAGAAGCCATGAGTCAATACTAACACTTATTTTGTTTGTCATTGCAAGAAAAATGTTGGTCTACTCACAAGGTCTCACAGATATCCTTATCGGTACAGTTTCTGTTGCGATAATTTTTGCTGTAATGAAATTTATCTTATCCGATAAGAAACTTTTGGCGAAATTGGATAATACCTTTGATGCATCTGTATCAATTTCTAAACTAAATAAGGAATATAATCTAAACTTACCAACTATGACCCATACTTTGGCTGGCCTAGTTTATGAGCTAGCAGAAAAAGAAAAAATCAAAGATATCCACGAAAATACGACCATAGCTTATGGACAGTACATCTATAGGATTCTTTCGATTGAAAATGATGTTATAACTAGGGTGAGAATAGAGGAAAATTAAAATAGGGGTTAATGTAGAATAGCTATCCCATCATAGTTATGAATAATGATGGGATTAGGTTTATTCTACATTAGCCCCTTTATAGTCTGTGCTTTTTTCGGAATTGTGATGGTGTTATACCTACTTTTTTTCTGAAAACTTGATTAAAGTAGGATTGTGAATTGAATCCTACTATATCAGCTATAGTTTCCATGGAATGATTGGTTGATATTAATAAACCCTTTGATATTTCAATTCTTTTTAGGATTAGATATTCAATAGGAGTTACCCTATAGGCCTGCTTAAATTCTGCTATTAGATGAAACTTATTCATATAAGCCATATTAGATAAATCTTCAAGTTTCAAATCTTCTTCATAATTATTATCAATATAGCTTTTGATATAATCTATTTGCCTATTTATATCTATATCATGAACAACTTCGATTTCTTCTTGAAAATCTCTCAAGAAGTTTATTAGAAAGCAAGAAGCTAAAGCATCAGCTAAAGTTTTTGAATAGAGTTTATCTGAGTGAAATTCTTTGATGATTTTGCTGAAAAGTTCATAGAATGCCTTGCCCTTGGTCTCGCAAGAAATATGAAAAAAGTTGTCGATTTCATTTTCTTTTTCCTCAGCTTCCAAAACTTCTGGGATTTCAGCTTCAGATTCAATGAAAGCATCATTTTCTTCTTCTTTATTTTTTATTGATGTAAGACCAATACTTTCAAGGCCAAAACCTAAGCTTCTGACTGTATATTTGTTCTCATCGACATAAATATTATGACCGATATTAGAATTTATTATTACCAAATCATTTTTTTTGATTTTAATAGATTCACTTTCGATAAAAAAAGTTCCACTTCCTTCAGCTATAAAATAAAAATAGATAAAAGGATGGAATTGAATCCTGGAACTGTTTGTATTTGTTAAAAAACTCTCATTAGCATCTAAAATTTTTATTTCTAAATCATCTTTGAATATGCTAGATTCAAGGATGTTTTCATTTATATTTTCCATAAAACCTCTGACTTAATAGTGAATAAAACTTAAACTAGAAAATTTATCATATCAATATTATATATATTATCACATTTACTATATTAGTTTCAAATATTTTTGATACTTTAAATAAATATAAGAATATTAAAATATGGTTAAGCTTTCTGCAATGTGTAAAATTAGAAGACAAGAGAACTTTTAGAATTATTGAAAATATCGGCAAGTTAAGTATAATTTACTTAGGTGATTGTATGAGTTTAATTTCTGATGATAAGATAAATCAAATATTACAAAGCTCAAATATAGTAGATGTTATAGGGGAGTATGTAGATTTAAAAAGATCGGGCTCATCCTTTAAGGGCCTGTGTCCTTTCCATAACGAAAAAACACCATCTTTTACAGTAGATGATAAGAAACAACTATTTCACTGTTTCGGATGTGGAGCAGGAGGAGATGTTGTTTCTTTTATAATGCAAAAAGAAGGTCTGTCTTATCCTGAAAGCTTGGAGTTTTTAGCCCATAAGGCTGGTATAAGCATTGACTATACAGAAGATCCCCAAGTTAATAATAAAAATAAAGAACTCTATGATATTAATAAGGATATCATGATGTTTTTTTATAAGAATCTTCTAGTTGATAGGAAGGCCCAACAATACCTTAAACAAAGGGGCTTATCTAGCAAGGTTGTAAATACTTTTATGCTTGGCTATGCTAAGGATTCTTGGGATGACTTGTATGCTTATATAAAAACTAAGAATTACAATGAAGAAGATATAGAAAGTTTGGGTCTAATCAAGAAGTCTAGCAAGGGTAACTATTATGATAAGTATAGGGATAGGATTATTTTCCCGATAATAAATCATTTTGGCAAGGTTATAGGCTTTGGTGGTAGGGCTGTTTCTGGTCAGATGCCAAAATATCTTAATTCACCTGAATCAAGTGTCTTCAAAAAAAGGTATAATCTTTATGCTCTTAATGTCTACAAGAGGCAAAAAAGAAAAGAGCTTATCCTTGTAGAAGGATACATGGACGTCATAGCCTTAAACAATCATGGACTTGATATAGCAGTTGCCTCCTTAGGGACGGCTTTGACTTTAGATCAAGCTAAGCTTATGAAGAGATATTCTGATGATATTTATATTTGCTATGATCAGGATGCTGCAGGCATCAAGGCTACAGAAAAGGCTATAGAGATTTTTCATCAAATAGATGTAAATCCAAGTATTATTGACCTTGATCCTGGCAATGATCCAGATGATTTTATTAGGGCAAATGGCAAAGATGCTTTTGAAGATAAGATAAAAAACGCAAGTGATTCTTACAATTACAAGTATAACAAGATTTTGGATGAATATAGCAAGGCGAATCCTTCTGAAAGGTTGGATAAGCTTAATTTGTTTGTTGAGTTTTTGGCTTCTATTAAGCAAGAGTTAACCCGAGAAATTTTTATCAATAATGTTTCAAAGTTATTTGACATAGATAAAATTACTTTAAAACAAGCTATTTCAAGGTATAATAAAAATACTGACCAAAAAATGGAAGATAAGGCTAAGTTTTATAAAAATAAGCCTATAATTGTAGAAAAAGTCGATACTGGCTTTAGAATAAATGATTTGGAAGTATTGAGATTGTTTTTTAATCAGAGGTCTGATTATGAAAAAGATAGGGAATTTTTTGATAAGTCCATTGAAAATGAAAAGATAAACAATGTCAAAACTTTTTTGAAAGAAAAGGATGTTAGTAAATTTGATCTGGAAGATATGGATTATAGATATATTCTAGATTACATAAGAGATAATACCAATCCTATACTAGCAGAAGAATTGAAGAGGAAGATTATTCTATATAATAGGAAGAAAGAACTCGAAAGATTAAAGAAGAGATAGTCTTTAGAAGTAAGGGGAGTATTAATGACAAGCGATGACAATAAATTGCTCGATGATGATGTTCTAAAAGAAATTATAGAAGAATTTCAGTCTATCAGCGAGTCTCAAGATGGATTAATTACCTATTCGCAGATATATACATTCGAAAACTTCAAAGAAATGGAAGATGAGAGCAAGAAGTTTGTTATAAATCAGATAATAAATCTAGGTATTGAAATCGTAGAAAACTCTGAAACTGTTCTTGAAGAAGAAGAGGAAAACACTGAAGATTTAGACGATGAGATAGCTGATGATAAAGAAGATTTGGATGATGATATCAACGAAAAGGAATTAGAAGAAGATATCAGTAAATCAGTCGATATAATGGCTGGAGTTAAGGTTGATGACCCTGTAAAGATGTATCTTAAAGAAATAGGAAAAGTTAGCCTATTAACAGCGACAGAGGAAATAATTCTAGCTAGAAGGATGGAAATGGGCGAGATAGCCAAAAAGAAATTAGAAAATGTCAAGTTTAACAAGCAAAACAAAACTAAGCTTGCTAACGACATATTTTTTGGTGACCTTGCTAAGATATTAATGTTAGCTAACCAAAGTCTAAGAGATAAGGGAAGCGTAGACGAAAAGAGCAAGATAGAAATTTCTGGTCTTATAAGTATGGGTAAGCTCTTTAAACAAATCATGGATAATGACTTGGATAAGGAGACCCTAGAAGAGCTAAAGACCAAGGTTATGATTTGCAATATTGCAGAAAATGCGGTTAATGAGGATGACCTTAATGAAAGTCAAGCAAATTCCTTATGCGATTTGTTTGATTCCTTCGATCATATGCTTAACATTACAAAATCTGACGAGATAGTTAATTTGGTCTATATATCATTTAACGATATTCTATCAAAAGCTGCGAATAAGGAACAGATTAAAACAAATGATAGGATGATTCTTGATGATTTTATAAATACAAGCTCTAGGGCCGAAAAAATCTATGATGGGGTAGGTCTTAGCAAGAAAGAGCTTTCAGAAATTGATGAATCTATTGAGCTAAGGGATTTAGCTTTCAAGATTATTAATGAAGATATCTTAAACGATGATGACTTTATGGAGCTAAAAAGAGCTGTAATAAATTCTAAGAGAGCTAAACAAAAGTTAGCAGAAACCAACCTAAGGCTTGTTGTTTCTATAGCTAAAAAATACGTTGGCAGAGGAATGAGTTTCCTTGATTTAATCCAAGAAGGAAATATGGGTCTAATGAAGGCTGTTGATAAGTACGATTATAACAGGGGCTTTAAATTCTCAACCTACGCAACTTGGTGGATAAGACAGGCCATAACCCGTGCCATAGCCGATCAAGCTAGAACAATAAGGATACCTGTTCATATGGTTGAAACTATTAACAAACTTGTTAGGATTCAAAGGCAATTAGTTCAAGATTTAGGTCGTGATCCATCCAACGAAGAAATTGCCGAGCAAATGGGAATAGAAGTTGATAAGGTTCAAGAGATTAGAAAAATCTCACAAGAACCAGTATCTTTAGAAACTCCAATCGGTGAAGAAGATGATAGTCACTTGGGAGATTTCATAGAAGATGATGCAGCAGTTGACCCTGGCGAAGCTGCCAACTATACAATGTTGCGTGAGCAATTAAACGATGTTTTATCTTGCTTGGGTGCTAGGGAGAAGAGAGTCCTACAACTAAGATTTGGTTTGATAGACGGAACTCCAAGAACCCTAGAAGAGGTTGGCAAGGAATTTGACGTAACGAGGGAGAGAATAAGACAAATTGAGGCTAAGGCCCTAAGAAAACTTAAATCTCCAAACAAAAGCGAATTATTGAAAGATTTTTTATAATGGAAGATAAGAAAAGATTATTAGATATAATTAGTCTAATTGATAAAAATAAAAAAGTTATAGATATAGGAACTGATCATGGATTAGTTCCTTTATATTTAGCAAAAAATGGGATAAGTGAAAATATCCTAGCTACAGACATATCGGAAAAATCCCTAGATAAGCTTAGGATGAGGTTAGATGATAATTTAAGGAGAATAATAACAACCAAGGTTACTGATGGTTTTGTTGGAATTGAAAAGCAAGATAAGCAAGTTGCGATTATTGCAGGTATGGGGGCCAATACCATAATAGACATAATAGAAAAGTCCCTAGATTTTGCGAAAAACCTAGATTATTTAGTCCTTGCGAGCAATGTCAATACTGAAAAATTAAGGACTTATTTAGTTGATAATAACTTTGAAATTATTAAGGATTTTTTAAGCTATGAGAATAACAAATACTATGATATTTTGAAAGTGCGCTTTGGCAATGCTAAGAAATTAACTTTAGCAGAAACATATTATGGCAAAGACGATATTGATACAAAAGCAGCCCTCTTAGTAGAAAAACTTGCCATAGATTATAAGAAAAATCAGGAGTTTAGGAAGGATATCCTCAATAAATCTAATGATTTAAAGAGTTTAAGTAGGATTGATGAAAAATTAAAAGCAATAGAGGAGATAAGAAATATATGGAAATTGGAGAATTAATCGCAAAACTTGAAGAAAAATACCCATTTTCTCTTCAAGAAGCCTGGGATAATTCAGGTCTCCAAATAGGTAATCCTAAAGATGAACTAAAAAATGTGATGGTATCTTTAGACCTCGAGGAAGAAACTATTAACAAGGCTATAGAAAATGATTGCAACTTAATAATCACCCACCATCCTTATCTTTTTAATGGAGCAAAGTCGATTGACCTTAGTAAAAACTTCTACAAGAGGCTTATGCTAGCAATAAAAAATGATTTGACAATCTATGCCTTCCATACAAATTTAGATATAGCTAAAGATGGCCTTAACGACAATTTATGTGATATTCTATCTATAAAAAATACCTCAGTCCTTGAAAAAGGAAAAGAAGAGGGTCTTGGTAGAATTGGTTATATAGAAAAACAAGAAACAGTTTCTTTTATAAAAAAAATAAAAGATATACTAAAGGCTGATGGCTTGATTGTTTATGGCGATACAGATAAAAAAATAGAAAAGATTGCAGTATGTGGGGGAGCGGGTAGTGATTTGATTAAGGATGCCCTAGATAAGTCCTGTGATATGATGATTACAGGAGATGTTAGCTATCATGATGGGATGGATCTAGCCAATGAAGGAATTATAATTGTTGATCCGGGTCATTATGCGAGTGAAAACCATGTAGTCGAAAAATTAAAGCGAGAAATAGAAAAGTTTACAGAAACTAGAGTCTACACTTATTCTAAGGGTGATTCTTTTAGGAAATTTTATTAGTTTGTAATATCAAGTGAAAAAAGGTAAAATCATTATGGAGTAAATCGGGTAATCGCGGGATTAATTTCACGAGGAAAGTCCGTGCACCACAGAGCAAGGATGCTTGATAACGTCAAGTAGGAGTGATCTTCAGGCAAGTGCAACAGAAAGTATACCGCCAGATATCTGGTAAGGTTGGAATGGCGAGGTAAGAGCTCACCAGCTATCTAGTGATAGATAGGCTATGTAAACCCCATCCGGTGCAAGAACGAAAGGGACAGTAGGATGCCTGCTCGGCACAGTCCAGTATGGTTGTTCGCTTGAGCTTATTGGCGACAGTAAGCCTAGACAGATGATTATCCAAGACAGAACACGGCTTATAGATTTGCTCCCTACATAATTAACATTTTTGTAACTAATAATATAAGAAATGTTAAAATTGCTTACACTTTTCATAAAAATCTGTTAGTTTATTAGCTATTTTAGTGAAAATTGCACGAAAAACTAAAGGATATTATGGAGGGTGTAATTTTTTTGTAACTAATTCTTGACACTTTTGTTAAAAAGATATAAAATAGAAGATGATTTAGTACAAGAATTAATAAAGATTAAAGATTTAAAGATAATTTTCATTAAAATATTATATGGAGGACTTGATGAAAAAGAAAAATATAGGAGCTATGCTATCAGTTATAGCTGCAGTAACAGCAGGTGCTAGTGCATATGCGACTACAATTGACAATTTGGACCAAGATCAACATACCAATTCACTAATTTCAGAAGCAAACTATACAGATACTTATACAAACTATGATTTAGTGAAGTCTGAATATACTAATGAAGTTAAAAATACAAAAATAGCTCAAGAAGCTAAGCCTGTTGAAAGTAAAGAAGACAAAAAGGCTGACTTAGATAAATTAGTAGAAGAAGCTGCAAGAGATACTGTTATTGAAGTAAAGGCAGCAAAAATTGCAGATGAAAATAAAAAAGATGTTGCAGATGAAAAAGCAGTAGAATCTGAAGCTAAAGAAGAAGTTAATGACCTTCCAGTCGTTAAATATGTAAACACACCGCTACTTAACATTAGAAGTAGCAAGGAAATTACTGATAACAACATAGTATCATCTCTAAAAGCTGGTGATAAGGTTGTTGGAAAGCTAGAAGATGGCTTTTTAAGCACAGAAGAAGGATACATAAGCGAAGGATATCTATCTGATTATTATCCAGAAGATTTAGTTAATGAATTAAATACTAAAGAAGAAGCTAAGGCTAGTCAAGAAGCTCAAGTGGCAGATGAAGCAAATAATGCTAAAGAACAAAATGCGGCAGAGGAAGCTAAGAAAGCTCAAGAAGCTAAGGCAGCCGAAGAAGCTAAGAAAGCTCAAGAAGCTAAGGCAGCTGAACAAGCCAAAGAAGAACAAACTTATTATTATACAGGTTGGGTAAACACAACTGTTCTTAATGTTAGAAATAAAGCTAATAATGGATCTATAATCGGTTCTGTAAGAAAAGGTGACAGGTTAGAAGGTCAAGTATCTAATGGCTGGTTAGAAATTAATTATAATGGTCAAAAAGGATATGTATCAACTGGATATATGTCAGATACAGAAGTAGCTAAAGAAGAAGTAAAAGAAGCTCCTAAAAAAGAAGAAAAAGCTCCTAAACAACAAGAAGAAGCAGTTAAGGAAGTTGAAGATGTAGAAGAAGCATCATATCAACAAGCTCCTGCTAAGAATGGATCTGGACTAAATGCAGCAGGTCTTGCTACTCAATTTGTTGGTAGTCCATATGTTTGGGGTGAAGCTAATCCAAATGTTGGATTTGACTGCTCAGGACTTACTTCTTATGTATATAGACAAATGGGTATATCAATTCCTCACCAATCAGCAGCCCAATATTCATGTGGTTATGCAGTAAATTCGTCAAATCTACAAGCAGGAGATTTGGTATTCTTCTCCTTTGGTGGAGGCGGAATCGACCACGTTGGTATAGTTGTTAATTCCGATGGTACCTTTGTTCATGCTTCAACACCTGCAACAGGAGTTAAATATGACAATGTGTACAACGGAAGCTTCCAAAATGCTTTTGTAGGTGCAAGAAGAATATATTAAGACAAAAATTTATCCCCAATTAGCTATTAGTTAGTTGGGGCTTTTTTAATGGAGGAAAAATGAAGCAACTAACAACTGATAGGATTAAGGACAAGCTTGTAAAAAAATTAAGTGAAGCAAAAATAAAGAGGAAGATTTTATTACTTTCCCAAAATCCCACAGCTGAAGTAAATTTCTATAAGAATATTATAATAAAAAGATGTAGGGACTTTGGGATTGTTTATGTAGACAAAGAGTTTGAAAATGAAGATAGCTCAGAAATATTAGCATACCTTAAACAATGTGATAGGGAGGATGCCTACATATTTCTAGCCCCTTTTGCTGGGGGCAAGGACTTGAGTGAACTAAAAAAGAAAGTTGAACTTACAGACCTGGATGCTTTTACTTACAAGAGCCTTGGAATGACAATGCAAGGAGATATCTCATCCCTACCAGCTACAGCCAGAGCCATTGCGAGTTTTCTGGAAGAAAAATATACTAGTTTTAGAGGGAAAAATATTGTCATAGCCAACACTACTATGGTTATAGGAAAGCCACTAGCCATGTATTTATCTAGCAAATCTGCCACAGTAAGTCTTATAAATAGCAAAACTAAAAATTCCAAAGAAATGATTAAAAATTCTGATATCTTTATCTCAGCAATAGGTAAGGCAAACTTTTATGATAAGTCATATTTTAGAGATCAGATGTTAATTGTAGATGTAGGAACAAGCTATATAGATGGAAAAGTATATGGGGATGTAGCTTATGAATCTATAGCTGATATGGACGTCGAGATACTTACTAATAAAAAGGGAATAGGTGCTATAACAACCCTAAAGCTCCTAGAGGGCTTAATATAAAAGAGCTGTCGCAAAAATCTAGCGACAGCTCTTATTAATTATCCAAACTTTTTACAAGTTCAATTGCCTTTTCATAATCTGGTAAATCTGTATTTTGGTCAAGATATTCGGCATAAACAATTTTGTTGTCTTTATCTATAACAAAAACAGATCTATTCAATAATTGTAATTCATTGATCAGAGTAGAATATTTTTTGGCGAAATCATGATAAATATAATCAGATACGAACTTATTCTTATTTATTTCTTTTTCTTTAGTAAATCTTTCTTGAGCAAAAGGTAAATCATTTGATACTGTTATTAATGAAACATTATCTGAGAAGTCTTCAGCGGCTTTTGTAAACATTGTTGTTTGGATTTCACATACTGATGTGTCTATTGATGGGATAACTGAAATCAATCTAATTTTTCCCTTATATATTGAGGAATCGAAATCATTTAACTCGTTATCAATAGCTTTAAATTCTGGAGCAGTATCTCCCACTCTTAGCTTATTGCCATCAACGCTTACATCTACTGTTCCAAATTTTACTTTTCGTGACATATATAATCCTTTCTATAAATAAGCTTACTATTAATATACCCTTTTTAATCTATTTAAAACTTAATATATTGTAAATAGTAGAATCTTGAGGTATAATTTATCAGTATGAAAATATAAGGAGGCAAAATGGCAGACATAGTTTTACAAGCGCAAAAAAGAGAAGCTACTGGTAAAAATAAAGTTAATAAGCTTAGAGCTAACGAACTAGTACCAGGAGTTATTTATGCCAAAGATGAAGAAAATATAAATGTTCAAGTAACAGCTAGAGATTTTGAAAAGGTACTTAGACAAGCTGGAACATCTACAATTATCACATTAGACATTGATGGAGAAAACAAGGACGTTCTTATTAAAGCGTACCAAAATCACCCATTCAAAAATCAATTTTTACACGTTGACTTCCAAGCAATCAACCAAAACGAAGCAATTAGAGTTCAAGTTCCAGTTGTACTTGTAGGAAGAGACGATATAGTAGTTGAACCATCAGTATTAGTTCAAAACATCGACGTAGTTGAAGTAGAGTGCTTACCAAAATTCATTCCTCAAACAGCAGAAGTTGAAGTGAAAGACCTACAAATCGGTGACGTAAGAACTATAGCTGATCTTGATATTTTCAAAACCGCAGACATTACAATTCTTGAAGAAGAAGACGCTGTTATCTGTTCACTACAAGAACCAGCAGAAGAAAAAGCAGCCGGAGAAGGCGAAGAAGCTGGAGCGGCTGACGTTCCAACTGTTGGCGAAACAGAAGCAAAAAATTCTGAAGAAGAATAATAAAAAAGGCCATAAGGTCTTTTTTTGTGCCCAAAATGCTCGGGATTTTCTAAGTCAATATTTCTTACTTATGGTATAATATTAGCATGGATGGAAAATTAATAGTATTTGAAGGTCCGGATGGATCTGGAAAAACAACTGTACTCAGTGAAGTAAAGAAGAGATTAGAAAAAGATAAGATAGAATTCCTTGATTATAGGGAACCAGGTGGTACTAATATTTCGGAAAAGATAAGAGATATTATTATAGACAAGGATAATATTGCAATGACTGCTAGTTGCGAATGTTTGCTTTTTGCTGCAAGCAGGGCCCAGCTTGTCGAAGAAAAAATTAAGCCAGCTCTAGAATCAGGAAAGTTAGTCTTATGCGATAGATTTGTCCTAAGCTCACTTTTATACCAAGGTGTTGGAAGAGGGCTAGGTATAGATAAGGTAAAAGAGATAAATGATTTCGCAACTGCTGGTCTAAGGGCTGATTTAACAATATTTTTTGATATAGACTATAAAACAGCATTAATAAGAAAGAGAGAAAATTTCTCGGCTGATAGGCTTGAAAGTGAAGATTTTGATTTTCACAAGAAAATATTTAATGCTTATCTAGATATTGCAGAAAGATATAAGAAAGAGATTAAGAAAATTGATGCAAGCAAGTCTGTTACTGAAGTAACGGATCAAGTTATGAAATTGATTTATGAATCATTGGAGGAAAAACAATGAAATTACTAATAGCCATAGTGCAAGATGCAGATGTTAACTTTTTAGTTGATGCCTTAACAGATAAGGGCTATAGGATAACCAAGCTTTCAACAACTGGTGGTTTCCTAAAAAAAGGAAACACTACCCTACTTATAGGTGTTGAGGAAGAGGATCTTGATGAAGTTTTAGGAGTAATTGAGAAGAATTGCAAGAAGAGAAATACAACGACTACAATTATTAACCCAACAGCTGAAAGCTCCCTTCTAACCAATACTGTTCCAATAGATATAACAGTTGGTGGAGCTACAATTTTTATAATAGATGTTGAAAAATATATTCAAATATGAGCATCTTAGATGAGCAAATAAAAAATAAGAATCTTGCTAGTGCCTATATATTTGAAGGCAAGAATCCTGACTATAACAAGACTTTCGCCCTAGAATTTGCTAGAAAAGTTTTCGAATCTTATGGGATAGATCAAGAAAATGAAACTAACCCAGACTTGTATCTTATAGATAAGGAAGGCTCTGTTATAGATATTGAAAGCATTAGAGAAATGCTTAAAAATATCTACCTAAGGCCAGAAAATTCAAAAATCAAAGTATATATAATTCACCAAGCTCAAGACCTAAGGCAAGAAGGTGCCAATGCTATGCTTAAAAGCCTAGAGGAATTAAAATCTTATGTCAAGTTGATTTTTACTTGTATAAACAAAGACACGATTCTTCCAACCATAAGATCTAGGTGCCAAACACTTACAATCCAAGCAGATGAGCCAGCCTTAGATATAGATATGGACAATTTGTATGAAATATGGTCTGACTTGTACAAGGGTAAAATTGAAAGCTTTTATAAAAATAAGGAATTTTTTGACAAGTATAAGGAAGATAGACAGACTATTTATCTAGCAATCGAAAAACTCTACCAAAATCTTATCAAATATAAATTTAGTAAAAATGAACTAGATTTAGCTACTAGCTATATGATGAAGAAATTTCCGCTAATTAGTCTAGATAAGATTGAAAGGTCCATAGACCTTGTAGAAACAATTAAAAATGCAAGTAAAACAAACATCAATTATGATTTAAGTATTGAGAAAATCGTCTTTGATGTTTTTAGAGAGGGGAAACGCTGATTGAAAGTCGTAGGAATAAGATTTAGACAGGCGGGAAAAATTTATTATTTTAACGCCAAAAATATAGAATTTGAATACAAAGACTTGGCAGTAGTAGAAACATCCAATGGAATAGAAATCGCTGAAGTTGCCTTAACTGATGTAGATTTAGAAAAAAATCAACTAAAAGAAAAACTATCTGAAATAATTAGGAAAGCAACTAAAGATGACATCTACTACTACAAAAAAAACGAAAAAGAAGCAAAAGAAGCTATTGGCTTGTGTCAACAAAAGGCTTGCGAACACGGTCTTAGTATGAAGATAATAGATGCCAAATACACATTTGATAGAAGCAAAATCACCTTCTACTTCAAATCTGAAAACAGGGTTGATTTTAGGGGGCTTGTAAAAGACTTGGCAGCCATATACAAAAATAGGATTGAACTAAGACAAATCGGGGTAAGAGATCATGCAAAAATGATTGAACACTTTGGACCTTGTGGTCAAAGATGCTGTTGCGGAAGATTCTTAAATGACTTCAAACCCTTATCAATCAAGATGGCAAAGGACCAAAATATAACCTTAGACCCAGCTAAAATCTCGGGCATATGTGGTAGACTCATGTGTTGTCTATCTTACGAAGAAGAATGCTACAAATGTGCCAAGAAAATCATGCCGAAAGAAGGCCAAAAAGTAAAAACTGCTGATGGATATGGTATGGTCCTTGAAAATGACTACGTCAAAGAAAGCTCAAGGGTAAGAGTAAAACTGACAGGCACAGATGAGGAAATAGAAGAAAGCTACCTACTAAAGGAAATGGAATATTAAAAATGCGATTAAAAATGATAATTAATATCAATTTGAATAAATTATCATTTTGAAATTAAAATTGGAATAAATATAAAAAAATTCTTGACTTTTTAGGTCCTGTGTTGTATATTATAGACATAAGAAATAACAAATAGGAGGAATAATATGGCTTATAGAATAGATGAAAATACATGTATATCTTGCGGATCATGTGAAGGTGAATGCCCAGTAGGAGCAATCGCACAAGGCGATGCAGCTTACGAAATTGACGCTGATGCTTGTATCGATTGTGGATCATGTGCAGCAGTCTGCCCAGTAGAAGCAATTGACCAAGAATAATCATATACATAAATAATAGACATAGGAAAGACCCTGCGGGGTCTTTTTTCTTTTGGGATATTTTAACTAAATGGATTATCCGATAAGTTAAAGAAAAAATATAAGCAATACTTTATAATAAATTAATTTTAACTATTTTAGAAAAGTTATAAAATTCACTAAGAAATGAAAAAATGTTATAATAATATCTAGGATAGGAAGTTGAAGCCTAAGTAGCATGAGCAAGGGTCTATCAGTAAATAATAACTGAAGAGTTTTTCTAAGTAAATAAAAAACTGAAATAAGAAAATAATAAATGTTGATAATTCAAGCATATTTAAGTTTTACCCGCACACGCGGGGGTGATCCCAGTGGTAGAAGAATTGAAATGTGTTTCATTATCATTAGAAGGAGCTTTAAATAGTAGTAAGTACAAAGAAATAGCAGCAGTCCTTATTACAAAGTTCTTAGAAGATGAAGATATAGAGGCGTTAGAACAATTAGCATAATCATTTTAGGAGGTAGGCAATGGCAAAAGTTATTAAGAGCATAGATGAAATTATACAAAGTATATTAGAAGAAGTAGATGGTCAAGACAACTTTGGAGAAATAGCAAGTGCTGTTGAGTATCTAAAATCAGACCTTATAATAGAGGGAGAAAATAGATATAAAAATTGTTATGACTACCTAGTAGAACTAGGCGAACAAAAACTAGCAGATAAATATATAAAGCCTTTAATTTAAAGCTAGCAAAGATAAAAATAAAAAGAATAAATTTAAGCAACTGTAACCTATCAAATATTGGAACTTTATCCAAACCCATACTTAGATATGTACAACAGTTATATACTAAGTTTCGAAATATCAAAACATCTAGCAGTATAACTAATCCTAAAATTCCTAGACGAAATCATAGAAATAACTGATAAAAGCAAAGAAAAAATAATATTCTAATCAGATTAGAGATGGACTTTTCAATTAAATCTTTATACTTCTAATATAGAGTCTAATATTATCACCCAATTTATGGCAAAATAAGGACGGAATAATACAACAAATTCTCTAAAAAAAATCACTAAATCAATGTAAGATTGAATGAAACCAATATTTATGCTATAATTAATTAAATTAATCTAATGAAGAGCAAAAGAGGGATTTTATGGCACTTAACTATAAACCATTATGGATACAGTTAGCAAAAAAAGGATTAAAGAAAACAGATGTAATAGCTATGGCAGGACTAACAACAAATGTTATGGCACAAATGGGCAAGGATAAACCAATTACATTTAAAAATTTAGAAAGAATATGTAAGGCTCTATCTTGCACTCCTAATGATATTATTAGTTTTGAAGATAATTTTAGTTACGAGGAATAGGATATGATTGAAAAGTGGAAACTCGAAGATGATGTAAATGATTATGTAAAAAATAAATTTTCTGAAATAGGTCTAAAAAAATTAAAAGATTATAATGTGGAATCTTCTATGTCTGACTATATGAAAGATGCTCTAAAAGGTTCTGCAAAAACAAAGACAAAAACAAATTTCGGAAAACCTGATTTTCATGTCGAAAAATATGATATACCAGTAATATTTGAAGATAAGTTAGGTATTAAAAAGTTAATTGCTAAAAATAAAGATGGCATAAAAGATGATGAGAAATCAATACAAAATTTTGCAACTAATGGTGCAATACATTATGCTACTCAAATAATAGCTAGTGGTAAGTATAAAGAGGCAGTAGCTATTGGTGTTGCAGGAGATCATAAGAAAAATGTAGTATTTGATATTTATTATGTTTTTGGTTCATCGTTTAAATCAATTAAAAAGATGGAAAATTACACAAGTATAGATTTTTTGGAGAATGAAAAAACTTTCTCTAATTTTTATAATGATTGTGTTTTAACAGAAGAAGAAAAACATGAAATATTAATTACTAGCAGAACACTTTTGCAAAAATATGCAGGCGAACTAAATAAACTTATGCACAATCATAATATTACAGCACCACAAAGAGTACTTTATGTATCGGGTATGCTTTTATCTATGCAGGATATAGTAGATCAAGATGGAAATTTAGTGCAAAGAGGACTTATACCAGAAGACTTGTTAGGGGCAAAAACTGATACTAAAAGAGATGGTATTTTAATTACAAATCAGATAAAAGAATATTTAAAGCAAAAACAAATAAGACAAGATAAAGTAGATTTAATGCTTTCATCTTTTAGTGAAATTTCAAAGGATAATCAAAGAGATGAACCAACAGATTTAGACAAACTAGTTGGAAAACTTTTAGAAAAAGAAGTAAGTACAAACAAACAAATCTTCACTTATATTTTCAATAATATTTATATGTCTATTGATGCCTTGGCTGGACATTTAGATATTATGGGAGAGATGTATTCTGAATTTTTAAAATATGCTTTAGGTGATGGTAAAGAAATAGGAATAGTTCTTACTCCTCCATATGTAACAAAAATGATGGCTGAAATTTTAAATGTAAGATGAATTGCAAATAATATTGCGACACCTAAATCAAACTAAGTTCGTGCATAAATAAATTAAATGGAGTTTGATATTCTAGACATTTTCTAGGTCTGGTATTAAGCTCCATTAAGTTTTTAATCAGCTCATTAATAGATATTTTAGATAAATCTGTCTTCTTAGGATAATACTCTCTTAACAAACCATTAGAATTTTCGTTACTGCCCCTTTGCCATGCTGAATATGCATCAGCAAAATAAAATTTTATCCCTCTTTTTTCAATTTCTTCATAACAAGCAAATTCTTTGCCTCTGTCAGATGTGAAAGTCTTTAAAGCTTCTAATGGCAAAGATTTAATTAGTTTGTCAATTGCTCCTAGCATAGAATTTTTACTTCGATCTACCATAGGTAAGGCTATGTAAAATCTAGTTTTTCTTTCTACAAATGTTGCTAGGCATCCTTTACTTTTACCTCTGGATGACACAACTGTATCTAGTTCCCAGTGACCAAAAGTATTCCTTTTTTTAACTTCTTTAGGTCTTTTGTTTATTGATTTACCAATGTTAAATCTACCTCTTGTTTCTTTGGCTTTTCTAGATTTTCCTTTTCTTCTTAGATTGGAAATATCAAAGTCTATAATTCCTGAATAAATCCAATTATATATTGTTTTAAAGCATACAATATCTTTACATACAGTGCTTGCTATTTGCCCAGGAGACCACTTCTTATGAAGTTTTTCCGATATACATTTAGTGATATTATCATCAACTTTTGGTTTTCTTTCTTTAGATGATGATTTTTCCATCTTATCTTTTTGGGCATAGACAGCTTCATAATCATTATCACATCTTTTTAATTCTCTAGATATTGTTGAGTGATGAAAACCTAAAATTTTTGCTATTCTTCTAGAAGAATAGCCCTCTTTTCTTAGTACCTCTATCTTATTTCTCTCATTTATGGTAAGATGTTTATAGCTCATATTAACCTCCGTGTGTGTTTTTGTCGTTATTAACATTTTACACGAAGTTAGTATGAGTTTTCTATTTTATTCTAGTGTCGCATTTAATTTTACAACTTATTGTAAATAAAGATTCAAGAACCATGGATTTAGCAACAGGGTCGGCAGGATTTTTAATAAGTTCTATGGAAATAATGATTGATGATGCTAATAAAACTTTTGGAAAAGATACAAGCAAGGCTAACAAAAAAATAGAAGAAATAAAAAAAGAACAACTTTTAGGAGTTGAACTTAATGCTGAAATGTTTACATTAGCTGCAACAAATATGATTCTTAGAGGAGATGGTTCAAGTAATATTAGAAAAGGCAACACATTTAGAACTCCAGAGGAATTATATACAAAATTTAAGGCAAATAGACTGCTTTTAAACCCACCTTTTCCATTTGAGGAAAATGGTATGCCTTTCATAAGATTTGGTTTATCAAAAATGGAAAAAGGAGGTCTAGCAGCAATAATCATACAAGATAGTGCAGGCAGTGGAAGAGCGGTATCCAGTAATCAAGAAATTTTGAAAAACAATACTCTTCTTGCAAGTATAAAGATGCCAGTAGATTTATTTATTCCAATGGCAGGTGTTCAAACAAGTATCTATGTATTTGAAGCAGGAACACCCCATGACTATGAAAAAACAGTAAAATTTATAGATTTTAGAAATGACGGATACAAAAGAACAAAAAGAGGACTAAATGAAGTTGATAGTCCAACCGAAAGATATCAAGATATCATCAAACTATATAAAGCAGGGAAAAGTGCAAAAGTAAATCAAACGCTATGGGATATTGATGAAATCTATATAGAAGATTTTATTACTGATGGTGGAAATGACTGGAATTTTGAACAACACAAAAAAATAGATACAAAACCTAAGATAGAAGATTTTAAAAATACCGTTGCTGATTATTTAGCTTGGGAAGTATCCAATATTCTAAAAAGTGAGGAAAAATCATCAAAAAAAGCCTAAGCCCTCGTTTAGAAAAATTTGAAAGAGAGTTTTTAGAAAACGGGGGCGAATGGAAAGAGGTTTGTATAGACGAATTATTCAATAAAAAGACAATGAAAGGGTTTCCTAAATATGAGGAAAATTTGTCAGCAAAAGAAGAAGGATTTCATATTTTTGGACAAAATATAAAATATCAATATCCTCAAAAAGTTATATTAAATAATAAATATTTACATCAAATTGATAAAGATAAACCTATTTTAGCTTATACATCCAGTTCATGCGAAATAGGAATAATAGAAGAAAGTTTTTATAGAAGTGGAGATAACGGAGCATTTCAAGGATTGTTTCCTAAGTTTAATAATTATAATAAAAAACATTTGTTGTTTATATTGTCAATGTTAAAAAAATATTTCAACACTTTTGATTATTCTACTAGTATGGCAGATGTTATGGAATTGGGAATACTATTTCCATTTTTAAATGGTAAGATAAATTTTTCCTATATGGAAAAATTTATCGAGGAACTCGAAGCGTATTTAATGGCAACTGGACTTAAAGATTATAAATTGACAAAAGAAGATCAGAAAATACTTGATGATTTTGAAAAAATGTCAGATAATTCTCCAGACAGACAGACAGACAGACAGACAGACAGACAGACAGACAGACAGACAGACA
>NZ_CAMUDP010000013.1:0-59850 GCF_947087635.1 Anaerococcus tetradius | reverse complement strand
CATAAATGACATTCGGCTTACCAAGTCCAAGCCTTACTCTTTCAATCAGTCCTATCCCTTTTTTGCTGTCTAACTCGTCCAATGTTTTTATGGCAGTAGGCTTTGAGATATTTCTTCTTCTCATAATTTCTTCAACTGTGAAATAGATAAATACTCTGCCTTCCTTGTCCACCCAGTTATTCTTAAATGACATTCCTGTGCGTTTCAAAAGCATGGAATAAAGGATAATTGCTTCAGCAGACAATCCCTTAAATTCTTCTCCGTCTACTAATATTTCAGGCACTTTCAGAAAGTTAAATCGCTCTGCTTCTCTGTTATAGAAATAGTCAAAGTCCATGCAGGATCACCTCCCTTCTTAAAAATTTACAAAGAAAAAGACGATAGTTTTTTCTTCTATCGCCTTTGGTAACCATTTTTATGAAATTTTTTAGATTGATTTCATTGTTTCATTGATACCTTGCAAAAAAGCTATAACTGTTGCTCCAACCATTGGTATTCCATATGGACTAACCAAGAATCCAATAATCAATGCTTCTATTCCGATGGTAACTTCTTTTTGCAGAAAAGATGCAATTGCTCCAAATATGCAAAACATCATCAGCAAATATAGTATGGCTGTTCCGATACCAAGTAGAAATGTTAGAAATGCTGTGAGGATACTTAACACCAAGCTAATTGGGAATAAGATTATTTTTATTATCCATCTCATAATTTCTTATTCCTCACTTTCAAAAACATTCTTTGTATCTCCACACACCATATCAATGCAAACATTCACATCCATATAATTTTTTAAGACTTTTTTTCGTCCTCCCTCTCCGTCTTCTACAAATACATAATGCTTGTAAAACTGCTTAAAATGCAGGATTTTCACGATTTCACTCTTTGTATCAACGCTATGCACTCCACATGTCTTGATCTTGGAAATTGATCAAATATTTCGAAATCTTTTATTATAAAACCTTGGTCGATAAAATCTTTAAGATTTTCTAGCTGAGTCTTTGGATTACAAGATATGTAGACGAATTTATCTACTTTCATCTTTAGTATTTTCTCTAAGGATTGAGGGGCAATACCTGCTCTAGGCGGATCTAAGATTACTACATCATAACGATCGCTGACTTTCTCTATTTCTTCTAAGACGTCTCCGCAAAGAAAATCAATATTGTCAATTTTATTTAACAAGGCATTTTCCTTAGCCTTTTCTACTGCCTCTTCTACAATCTCTATTCCTGTAGCATGCTTTGCTTTAAGAGCCATAAGCTGAGTAATTGTTCCAGTTCCAGAGTAGAGATCTAAGACATTCATCTTATCATCAATTCTAGCCAAGTCAAAGGCTTTTTGGTAGAGTTTTTCTGCTGTGAAAATATTTGGTTGAAAAAATGAAAAAGGAGAAATTTTAAAGGATAGACCCATCATCTCTTCTCTTATGTATTCTTTTCCATAAATTAAATGACTTTCCTCAGCAATTACTGCATCAGCACAAGAATCATTTATTATATGATAAACTGAAACTATCTTGCCCTCGAGTTTACTATCTAGAAGATAGGATAAAAATAATTTTTTTCTTATACTATCAAAGCTCATATCGCTAGTTGTAACCAAGAGCACCATAATTTCATTAGTCCTATGAGCCTTTCTTACAACTAAATGTCTTAATAGTCCATCTCTTGTACTTTTGTGATAGAAGCTAGCATTCTTTCGTCTAAAATACTCCTCAACCCTAGACCTTATTGTATTAAAGTCTTCATCAATTATGTTACAATCATTTGTCCCTACTATTTCGTAAAATCGATTCTTCCTATGAAGACCTAGGACAAGTTCTCCGCCTTTTTGCCTATCACCAAAGCTATATTCCATCTTGTTTCTATAAGCTTTACTTATAGGAGATTGGTTGATTTTTATTTCACCATCATAAGCGATATCATTATCCTTAAATAGATTCTTAATCATATCTACTTTTAGCATTAATTCTGTTTCATAGGCTAGCTTTTGATAGGCACAACCTCCGCATATGTCTGGATTAGCACAAGTTTTCGTATTATTTTCTAGGTCGGATTCTTCTATTAAATCCAAATATTTAGCCTTGATTTTATCCTTGCTCTTCTTATTCTCCTTAACTCTTACCAACTGACCTAGTAAGCCTCCCTTAAATTCCACAAGCTTACCATTTTCATTGTAGGCCTGAGAAATATTAGGATACTTCATTTTTTCTATTCTAACTTCTTCAATTTTCTTTTTTCTCATCTTTACTCCAAAATTCATCTATTATTGTTTCTGGATTTTCATTTTCATCCAAGTATTTTATATATCTCCAATGTTTGGGAAATAGACTTTGATATTTAGTCCAGGTATATCTATCGTCAACTAAATAGATTATACCCCTATCATTTTCACTTCTAATTACTCTTCCTGCTGCCTGAAAGACCTTGTTAATACCAGGATAAGTATATGAGTAATCAAAGCCTGCCATGTTTTTCCTGTCAAAATATTCTTTTATTAGATTCCTATCAAATGATAAACCAGGCATGCCAACAGAAATAATCATTGAACCTATCAGCTTATTTCCTATAAGATCAACTCCTTCTGCGAAAACTCCTCCGAGGACTACAAAGGCGATCTCACTACTATCATCGGTAAATTTCTTTAAAAATCGAGATCTTTCTATCTGATTCATGGATCTATCTTGAATTAGAATTTCTTCATTATGCCTTAGCATATAATCACCTGCAATCTTTTCTAGATAATCAAAAGAAGGGAAAAAAATAAAATAGTTTCCTTTTTTACTTTGCACAAATTCATAAATCAAATCAGAAATCCTAGAAATGTTCTCAAATCTATCCTTATACCTGGTCGATATAGATTTTTGGATAATCATTAGCTTGTCTGATGAAAAAGGCATATCTAACCTAAGTTTAAGGCTAGATTTTGCTCCAAGCATTATCATAAAAAACTTCATAGGCGAAAGGGTAGCAGAGAAAAATACGCTTGTTCTTGCCAAATCATATTTCTTTTTTAGCACATAGGATGGATCAACGCATTTAATTGCAAAAGTCTTTTCTTCATTGTCCTCATCAAAGGAGATAACATTATAAAAGCCATCTATGAATTGATCAGAGATTCTTAGATATGAATTTATCCTAAAATATATTTCCAAAACAAAATCATAGTTCTTGTCGTCTTTTTCTTTAATCAGAAAATTTTCCATTTTTTTAGAAAGCAGGATGAGTTTCTCATCTAAATCCAAAACTTGCTTTGTTGTATAGTAATGGAGTCTTTTTCCGAATTTAATATAATTATTTTCAAAATATTCTATAATATCGTCTACAATTTTCATAATTTTCTTATCCCTTCTAACATCTAGGGAATTTTTAAGCTCGATAAAGTCTGTATTCGAAAAAGAGAAGGAATACATATCTCTAGTCCTATCTAAAAGATTATGAGCTTCGTCTATTAGGAAGATATATCTATCTACTAGCTCATCAAAAAAACGCCTAAGATAAACATTTGGGTCAAAAATATAATTGTAATCGCAAATGATAAAGTCGGAAAAAGTCGATATATCAAATTCAAATTCTAGGGGACATACCCTGTGCTTTTCGGCATAAGAAGTTATTATATCATAGTCCATAATGGACTCATTTGTTAGTATATCTTTAAGGGCATCATTTACCCTATCAAAATGTCCCTTGGCAAATGGACAATCAATTGGATTACATTTTACTTCATCATTAAGACAAACTTTCTCCTTTGAAGTAATTTGCACAGCTTTAAGCCTTAGCCCCTTTTTTTCTAAAAGCTTAATAGCCTTAATAGCTTCTTTTGAAGTAGTATTCTTTGCAGTAAGGTAAAAAATTTTGTCAGCTAAGTCTTCACTAAATGACTTTATTGATGGAAATATTGATGAAATAGTCTTTCCAATTCCAGTAGGTGCATCTATAAAAATATTCTTTTCATCTAGGATCGCTGTATAAATAGCAACAGCCATCCTTCTTTGTCCCTTCCTATAAGAATCATATGGAAAATCAATATTTTTGCTTGTAGAGTTCCTTTGTTCGATATTCTTGCTAAGGATTTTTGAAAATTCTATGTATCTATTAAGCAAGTCAATGTAGAAAATTTCTAATTCGTCCTTATTAAAAGTCTTTCTAAATATTTTAGTCTTATAATTTTCTAAAGAAACATAAGTCAATGTTATATCAATAGTTGATAAATCATTATCACAGGCAAAAAAATAAGCGTAGCACTTGGCTTGGGCCCAATGCATTTGATTAGAATCATCTATAGCATCAAGGTCACGTTTGGTTGACTTTATCTCGTCAATTATATAGCTATCATTTTCTTTTATAAGCCCATCAGCCCTTCCTTCGACAAGAAATTCTGTTTGTGCAATATTTATTCTATGTTTTAACTTATATTCTTTACTATAGTTTTTGCCATATGATTTTTGGATTCTTTGGTGGGCTCTAATGCCTTCAATCATCCTTGCATTATCTCTAAAGCTATTATCAATATCGCCTGATCTCATGACAAATTCTATTAAGTTTCTTACAGAAATTTTAACTAACATCTTATCACCTAAGTAAATTATAGCACAGTGGGTATATAAAGAAAAAGATTGTTAGGAGGAAAAATGAACAATACTATTGATATAGCCTTAAAGCATAGGACTATAAGAGAATTTACCAATGAGAAAATTGACGAGAAAACAATAAATAAATTACTTGAAGTTGCCAATCATTCACCTAGTTCTAATGGTATGCAATTTTCTACTATAATTCGCATAGAAAACAAAACCCTTAAAGATAAGCTTGCAGAAATTGGAGGTCAAGCTTATATGAAAAGAGCACCTGAGATATGGATATTTGTAGCCGATTTGTTTAGAAACTACAATATTGCAAAGGAGAACTCAAGTGAAAATGATGAAATGATTGGCTTTGATAAGTTCATTCAAGCCTTTACCGATTCAATAATTGCTGCCCAAAATGTAGCAGTTGCAGCAGAATATCTAGGACTTGGAACAAACTATTACGGTAATATCCATAATGATACCCAAAAAATTATTGACTTATTAAAACTACCGAAACTTACTTATCCAGCTGTAGGCTTAGGTTTCGGCTATCCAAAGCAAAATCCTCAGCTAAAACCAAGAATGCCAATTAATTTAAGAGCCTTCGTCGACTCTTATCAGGTATTTGACAATTATAATGAAAAAATTAAGGAATATGATGAGGAAATGACGAATTATTATGATTTAAGAGATGCAAACAGAAGGAGTGATTCTTTTTCTCTTCAAATTCCTAAAAAGCAAGGAACTATTATTTTTAATAGGAATAAAATGTTTGAGACCTTAATCAATCAAGATTTTATCATAAAATAGAAATAAGCTCTAGCTAATGGCTGGAGCTTATTTCTAATACAATTGAGCTTTTGAATTTCTATCAAGCTTCATAAATTTTTCTATTTTTTTAAATTTCATCCTAAACATACTTACAGTTGTTAAAACAGCAATAGTATCAGCTATCGGTTCTGACAGAAATACTGCAAAGACTTTATCATCAAAAAATCTCGGCAAGATGAAGATTAGGGGTATTAGCACGATCATCTTCCTAAAAATAGCAAGGAAAGTACTTGTTCTGGCATCTGAAAAGGCAATAAATGATTGCTGGCAGGATAATTGCAAGCCAAATAAGAAAATAGATGCAAAAAATACCCTTATAGCCCAAGACGTATTTGCAATTAGTTCAACATTAGAGCTGAAAATTTTTGCAAAAAAGCTAGGAAAAATCATCAAGAGTGCCCAAAGGATACTAGTAAATCCAACACACGCAATAGTTTGAATTTTAAATGCTTCCTTAACTCTACCAAAATTATTTGCTCCAAAATTATAAGATAATATTGCTTGACCTCCTAGGGTTATGCCGTCGACTGGTAATAAGGCAAATTGCATTAAAGAAGAAGTGATTGTCATAGTACCAACAGCGAGGTCCCCTCCAAATTTTAATAGATTATAATTAAAGGCAAGCATTAATACACTTTCTGTCGATTGCATAATAAAGGGTGCCACTCCAAGGGCAAGAGCTGGCAAAAGTATTTTCTTTTCAACTTTCATACATGATTTTCTTATTCTTATAGTTGTCCTTGACCCAGTTAAAAATTTTAAGGCGTGAATTGCTGATAAGGACTGAGATATTATAGTAGCAAGGGCTGCTCCCCTAACTCCCATAGTAAATACATAGATAAAAATTGGATCTAAAATTATATTAGAAAGAGCTCCTATAATTACGGTTCTCATAGCTATTGTAGAGAATCCTTGAACCGCAATAAAAACATTCATTCCCAATGTGATATGTACAAAAATTGTCCCTAGAGCGTATATACTTATGTACTCAAGTCCATACGAAATAGTATTAGGGCTAGCACCAAAAATATAAAGTAGCTTTTCTTTAAAAATAATAACAAATATAGATAAGAAAAGGGAAGCTATTAGCAAAGACGTTAGCGAATTACCTAATATTTTTTCTGCCATTTCTTTATCTTTTCTACCAAGATAGATGCTAGATCTAGTAGCGGCACCATAGGAAAAAAGGGCGGCAAAGGAGGATATCAGAATAACTATAGGAAAACCAACGCCTACACCTGTGAGAGCGAGATTGCCAACTTTAGGAATATGTCCAATAAAAACCCTATCAACTATATTATACAAAACATTAACAATTTGTGAGGCAATCGCTGGAATTGCAAGCTTTAAGAGCAAGCCTTTTATAGGATCCTTGCCCAAATCAACATTTCTTTTTTCAACTTTATCTTTCAAATCTAACTCCTTATATAATAGTATATGAGAAAAAACAAATTAATCAAAACTTAAAAAAAGCTCTTCTATTTTTATCAATTTTAGTTTATAATATATCCATCAGAGTAGATAAAGAGCATTAAGTGTTAGGAAATGGGTTGTTGTTCCTAAACGAAGCGAATGCGTGATTCTTTATCGCAACCGCTGCCCTCTGATAGAAAGGGGAAATATGAAAAATAAAATATTAGTAAACAATTTAGTAAAAGCGGCTATGCTTACTGCGTTAAGCATAATCTTATCTAGAGTATTGGGAATACAATTATCTCCTAATATTAAGATATCCTTTGGGACCTTACCTTTGATGCTAGTGGGAATGCTTTTTGGCCCACTCTTAGGTGCCTTAGCAGGTCTTTGTTCAGATATGATAGGAATAATGATAAACCTTGGGGGAACTTTTCATCCAGGCTTTACTCTAGGAGCAATACTAACAGCTATGGTACCTGGATTAATTTTTAAGTACGGAAAAGAGAAAAATATCAACACTAGACTTTTGATAGTCTTTGTTATTCTTTTTGTATATGGAATTAATCACGGTCTACTTACACCTTTATGGCTAACCCAATTATATGGAACTCCATACAAAGTACTATTAGCAGGTAGAGCAATTAAGGTTATACCAGATGCAATCATCAATTATATTTTGCTTCTACTAATTTATGAAAGAATATTACCAAGAATTAAGCACTAAAAAAGGAGTCGTGGATAACCACGCTCCTTTTTAAATTAAAAACTTCTACTAGCTCCACCGCCACCGGTACTTCCACCACCGCCGCTAAAGCCAGATCCAGAAAATCCTCCACCTGAAGACCAACCAGAAAATGGAAAATCATCATCGTCATCATCCCCAAATCCTCCGCCAAACCAGCTAGGGAAAGTGTTTCTTGGTTGACCATAAAAAGTTCTATTAAAGCTTCTAAATCTTGATAATCTGTTGGCGATGATTATAAAAATGATAATCATGAAAAATACATAGAAAGGATTAAATCCATCATCTTGGTTCAATTCCTTTTGATAGCTTTCATAATCACCAGTGAGATCTACTTGGTATTCTTCGGCAACTTGACTAACAACGGCAGAAAATCCTTGGTTGATTCCCTTTGAGTAATCTCCCTTTTTGAAATCATCCATCATAAAATCATCAATTATCCTACCGACCTTGCCATCGTTAAGCCTTCCTTCTAGACCATAGCCAGGGATAATTGCAATTTGTCTTTTCTTATCAGCTTTATTTTCAAGAAAAAGAATCAATACTCCATTATCTTTATCCTTATCCCCTATTTTAAGTTGATTGAATAAATCACTCCCATAGGACATAGCATCCAATCCATTAGGATTGTTTAAGGTCAAAACAAGAATTTGTGATCCAGTTTTATTTTGAAGTTCCTTATTTGTATTTTTTATATTTTCTTTAGTATTTTCATCTAAAATAGAAAGCTCGTCATAGCAATAGTTATTGATTTTTGATGATAAATCATCTGCCTGAGCAAGCTTTGGAAAAAGGCAGAAGATAATTATCATTATTAAATTTAATTTTATTTTCACGGCCCTTTTCATTTTTTTCTCCTATTTATTGAAATCTACTGTTGGTGCTTCTTGGGCACTTTCACTTGCTTTAAAATATTCTGCTTGTTTAAATCCTGTGACCTTGCCTATTAGATTTGTAGGAAATCTAACTAATTTGCTATTAAATTCTTGACAAGCTTCGTTGTAATTTTTCCTTTCGACTGAGATTCTATTTTCACTACCTGCTAGCTCATCCATAAGTGATACGAATTGGGTATCAGCCTTTAATTCAGGATAGGCTTCAACAACTACGTTGATATTTCCTACAGCTTTTGTAAGTTCTTCGTTTGCTTTTGCAAGTTCTTCAGGATTTTTGGCATTGTTTACTCCTGCCCTAGCATTGGTAACTTCTTTTAAAGTATCTTCTTCGTGTTTTGTGTAGCCTTTTACAGTATTTACAAGATTTGGGATGAGATCTGCCCTTCTTTGAACCACATTTTGTACCTGAGCATAGGCCTTGTTTACATTTTCTCTAGAACTAGCTAGATTATTATAAGTTGGGACAATAGCTATTAATAGTATTACGGCTATAGCTATAATTGTGATTATGGCTGAAAAGCCCTTCATTTTTCTGTTTCTATTCATAATTCCTCCTATTAATATTACTTATACCCATTCATAAGAATTATTTTATTCTTATTTAATGAAGCTTTAACATCAATTATCCTCTGATTTGAAGAACCCCTAAAATCTAGGCTTAAATCTTTCAACTCTTCAACAAACTCACCATCAACTAGGACATCTACTAGTTTAAGAATTTCCCTTGCAATATTTATATTATAAAGAACCTCGTATTTGAAGCCACTATAAAGCCAAATTGATTTATCTATTTCTTTTCTTATATCTTTAAGGGCTTGAAGGAGTCCTAGGGGATTTTCTAGAGGTTCTCCACCAAGGATTGTTAGCCCTTCTATCTGATCTAGCTTTAAGTAAGAAAGAACTTCTCTTAAAGCTTCTTCATCCCATATCTTTCCGAAATTGAAGTCCATATATTCTCTATTGAAGCAGTTTTTACAGTTTCTGTCGCATCCTGTTAAGAAAAAAGAGGTCCTGATACCAGGACCATTTGCTATATCGTATTTCCTAATTTGACCATATCTCATATATGAACTACCCTAGCCTTGATTTCTTTGGTTCTTCCTTCATTCCAGAAATTCTCTCCTAGATAGCCACAGGTTCTCCTTACAACTGTTAGGGTATTTCTATCCTTATTGCCACAATTAGGGCAATACCAGTTGTTATCCTCATCTAAAAGAATTTCTCCATCAAAACCACATTCACCGCAATAATCAGATTTAGTATTAAACTCTGCATATTGGATATGCTCATATATATATTTTATCATGGTCAAAACTGCCTTGATATTATTATTCATATTAGGTATTTCAGCATAAGATATGCAACCACCAGTAGATAGTTGTTGGAATTCTGATTCAAAATCAAATTTATCGAAAACAGAAATTTCTTCTCTAACATCTACATGGAAAGAATTAGTATAGAAGCCCTTGTCTGTTACATCCTTTATGCTTCCAAATCGTTTTTTATCTATTGAAGCAAATCTGTGGGTCAAGCTTTCAGCAGGAGTTCCATAAACAGCAAAAGCTATGCCGTATTTTTTGCTCCATTCTTCCTTCTTATCATTTAAAACTTTCATTATTTTAATGGCAAAATCATGGCCGATTTTACTAGTATGACTCTTACCTGTAACTAAGATGCTTGCTTCATATATGCCTATATAACCTATTGTTACTGTAGCATAGCCATTTTCAAGAAGGGGCTTTATAGGTTGGTGTCTACCTAGCCTTGCTATAGCACCGTGTCTAAAATGTATAGGAGAAGAGTCGCTAGTTACCTTAGAAAGATGGTCATATCTAAGTAGGCCCACCCTTTTAATTAGGTCTAATCTCTTATCTAAAATTTCAAAAAACTTATCTTCATCCCCATTTGCTAGGATTCCAATTTGAGGAAGGTTTATTGTTGCAACACCCATATTAAATCTTCCATCGAATTTGTAATTTCCGAACTCATCCTTGTATGGTGGAAGAAAGGCCCTGCATCCCATAGGTGAAAATACATTTCCTTCGTAGTTTTCCCTCATTTTCTTGGCTGAAATGTAATCTGGATACATTCTCTTGGCTGTACACTTTGCAGCAAGCTCGGTTAGCTTATAGTATTTGCTATCTTCTCTGATATTATTTTCATCAAGGACATAAATAAGCTTAGGGAAAGCTGGAGTTACATATACGCCTTGCTCATTTTTAATTCCCATAATCCTTTGCTTTAGGATTTCTTCTATAATTTTTACAGTATTATCAAGATATGGGTCTTTTTCATCTGTATGCATAAAAAGTGTTACAAATGGAGATTGACCATTACTTGTCATAAGGGTATTTATCTGATATTGAATAGTTTGTATGCCACTTTCCAAGTCCCTTTGGGTCAAGGCTTTTGCCATTTCTATGGCCTTATTATCATCATCTAGGATACTTTTAGATAAGTCTAAATTTTTCTTATAAGACTTTTCTAAATAAGGGCTAAGGCATGAAATATTGATTGATTGGCCTCCATATTGGTTGCTAGCAATTTGTGCAATAATTTGAGTCATAACATTACAAGCAACTTGGAAGGATTTTGGGGTCTCAATCATTTTATCATTAACAACAGTTCCCTTATCAAGCATATCTTTCATATCGACAAGACAGCAATTAAAGATAGGTTGGATAAAATAATCCAAATCGTGGATGTGTATGGCAGCTGATTCGTGTGCCTCTACAAGATCTAGGGGAATTAACTTTCTTTTAGCTATATCTTTAGCCACTTCACCTGCGATTAAATCTCTTTGAGTAGATGCTATAATAGGATTTTTGTTAGAATTTTCATCCATAACATCAATATTTGTTTGATTTAATAGACCTAGGATATCATCATCTGAGGTATTTATCTCTCTCTTATAAGCCTGAACAGACTTATAGCTTTCATATGATTTAGCGGTTGCTGGATTATTCCTATCTATCAATTTATAGTAGACCTTATCTTCTATATCGTAAATTGAAATTTTATCTATATTTAAAGCTTCAGATTCTATTTCGTTTGCTATTTCTAAAGCTTGATTTGAAACAAAGACACCACTTGGTGAGTTCATAGCTTTTTCAATTGCTACTACTATTTTATTTTTTTCAAAGTTGGAAAGACTTCCATCTCTTTTAATTACCTTTAGCATAAGACCTCCAATCACTAGTAATTATACCATATATAGTAGTGCAAACAAATATGAATACTATATATGGTGCATTTCTCTAAAAATAGACCTTGGCTCTTTATTTTTAAAAATGTTTATTCATAAATGAAAATATAAAAAAGCCTCCAAATTCTTAGAGAAATCTTAGAATTTGAAGACTTATTTTGGAATATTTTATTATTTAATTTTAAATTTCAATTGATTATTTTCATCTAAATCTAATAAGGCAGTATCTTTTTCAGCAACTTTTCCTTCAATAATTAATTTACCTAGTTCAGTTTCAACGTGACTTTGTAAAAATCTCTTAACTGGTCTGGCACCATATTCGATATTGTAGGCATTTTTCAAAATATATTCCTTAGCAGCCTTGGATATTTCAAGGTTTATATCTTTATCTTCTAGTCTTAGTCTTATATCATTGATTTGAAGGTCTATAATCTTATAAACTTCATCGCTAGTAAGTGGAGTAAACATTACTATATCATCAATTCTATTTAAGAACTCTGGTTTAAATGAATTTCTTAGGATAGCATCAACTTTCTTCTTGTTTTCATCATCAATTGTTCCATTGTCATTTAAACCGTCAATTAAGTATTCAGAACCAATATTACTTGTCATTATAATTATAGTATTTTTAAAATCAACTGTTCTACCTTGAGAATCGGTAAGCCTTCCATCATCTAATACTTGTAATAAAATATTAAATACGTCAGGATGGGCTTTTTCAATTTCATCAAAGAGGATAACTGAATAAGGTTTACGTCTAACAGCTTCAGTTAGTTGGCCACCTTCTTCATAGCCTACATAACCAGGAGCAGCACCGATTAATCTTGATACTGAGTATTTTTCCATATACTCACTCATATCAATTCTAATCATATTTCTTTCATCATCAAACATAGCTTCGGTTAGAGCTTTGGCTAGTTCAGTTTTACCAACACCAGTTGGTCCTAAGAAGATAAATGAACCTATTGGTCTATTATGACTCTTTAGTCCAGATCTAGCCCTAATTATTGCGTTAGAAACTGCTGTTATAGCTTCTTGTTGACCGATTACCCTTTGATGAAGCTTCTCTGGCAATTTTAGAATTTTACTTCTCTCGCTTTCGACAAGCTTGCTTACTGGAATATTGGTCCAATTGCTAACAACATCAGCAACATCTTCATCTGTTACTTCTTCTTTTATTGAACCATCCTTGCCATCTTTAGACATTTTATTTGCTTTTTCGAGTTTTTGCTTTAACTCTTCAAGCTTTCCATACTTTAATTCGGAGAGTTTTTCGAAGTCATAGTTTCTCTCAGCTTGTTCGATTTCCACATTGACCCTATCAATCTCTTCCTTGATTTTCTTGATATCATCTATAGCGGACTTTTCTTCTTTCCAGCTCATGAAGTCTTCATCGTACTTTTCGGATAAATCTGCAAGCTCCTTTTCAAGTTCTACTAATCTCTTTTTTGAATACTCATCGTCTTCTTTCTTGAGGGCGGTGATTTCAATTTGCAATTGAAGGAGCTTTCTTTTTTGCTCATCTAGGTAGGTAGGCATAGTATCAATTTCTGTTCTTACTGTTGCGCAAGCTTCATCCATCAAGTCTATGGCCTTATCTGGCAAGAACCTATCTGAAATATATCTATCGGATAATTCAGCTGCAGCTATTACTGCGCTATCTTGTATTCTAATTCCGTGGAAGATTTCGTATTTATCCTTTATTCCCCTCAAGATACTTATTGTATCCTCAACTGATGGCTCTTCTACCATAACCTTTTGGAAACGACGTTCCAAGGCTCCATCTTTTTCTATATATTGCCTATATTCGTTAAGGGTTGTAGCACCAATAACCTTTATTTCGCCCCTAGCTAGCATTGGCTTCATGATATTTGAAGCATCCATTGCTCCTTCAGACTTGCCAGCTCCAACAATGTTGTGAATCTCATCAATAAACATGATTATCTTGCCATCAGATTTTTGAACTTCATCTATTACAGCCTTGAGTCTTTCTTCGAATTGACCCCTATATTTTGCACCTGCAACAAGAGAACCCATATCCAATGAGAAAATAGTCCTACCTTGGATAGGTTCTGGTACATCATTATTTACAATTCTTTGAGCTAAGCCTTCAACTATGGCTGTTTTACCAACACCAGGTTGACCAATGAGAACTGGGTTGTTCTTTTTACGTCTTGAAAGAATCCTCAAAGCATTTCTTATTTCGGTATCTCTACCAATAACTGGATCTATCTTACCTTCTCTTGCTTCTTGAGTAAGGTTTCTACCGTATTTTTCCAAAGGATTTGTAGTTTCTTCAGGGTTATCGTTGTTTACCTTTTGACCTTTCCTGACATTTTCTATAGACTTCTTAAAGTTACTTGCACTAATACCATATTTTTTATTAATAGGATCTACTTGGGTATTCTCCTTTAATAAGCTTAAAAATATATGCTCAGTTGATACAAAGCTATCCCCCATATCCTTAGCATAATCTTCAGCTTTTAGTAGGATTTTTTGGAATAGTTGACTTGGATATATGTTTGAATTGCCTGATTGACTTGGCAAAGAATCTACCTTTTTAGTTAATCCATTCCTATATCCTTCATAGTCAACCTTCATTGATTTTAAGATTTGGCTAACAATTGAATCTGAATTGTTAACCAAGGCGTAGGCTAGATGTATTTCATTTACCTCTGGGTTTGAGTTTTTTATTGCCATAGCTTGTGAGTCATTTATGGCCTCTTGTGATTTTTGTGTGAATTTGTTAATATCCATATTAAGCCTCCTCTTTTAATTGTCTATATAATTCTTCTTGTTTTTTACTTAAATTTTTAGGGTTTTCAATCATTATTTCTAAGATTAAATCTCCTACATTACCTTTTCTATCTTTATAACCTCTACCTTTTAATCTGATCTTTTGACCTGGGTTAACTTTTTCTGGAATATTCACCATCAAAGCTTTTGATTTACTTTGTATTTTTTTCTTAGTACCAAAATATGCATCCCAAGGAGTTAACCTTACTTTCTTGATAAAATCAATTCCTTCGAGTCTTAAATCGTCATCTTCTAGGATATTGACCTTTACTATAATATTAGCATTAATACCATGGCTTGATCCATCTATTCTGATTTTGTTGTTGCTCTTGATACCCTTAGGGATTTTTACATTAATATCTATAATAGAACCATTATTGTTAACACTTATAGTCCTACTACAACCATTAATTGCTTCATCTATCGATATATCTACACTTGCATCCAAGCTTTGTTTTTTCTTTTTTCCGAAAGTCTGACCAAAGTTTGAAAACTTTGAACCATAGCTTCCTCCACTTGACCTTCCTCCTTGTTGGAATGATCCAAACAAGGTATCAAAGAAATCTGAGAAACCACTTGCTCCTCCAGTAGAGTAAGTATAAGAATTTCCACCAAAGTTATTAAAATCAAATCCAAAATCCCTTGGATCAAAGTTTTGACCTCCTTGGAAGTTGGCATTTTGTCCAAACATATCGTATTTTTTACGTTTTTCTGTATCTGATAAAACCTCGTAGGCTTCATTAATTTCTGTAAACTTTTTTTCTGCTTCTTTATCGTTTGGATGAAGGTCTGGGTGATATTTCTTTGCTAATTTTCTATATGCTTTTTTAATTTGGTCGGGACTTGCTTTCTTATCTACTCCCAACACTTCATAATAATCTCTAAATTTCATAATTACCTCCATCGTTTTGACCATCTCTGACCTTAATAAAATTATACTATCTCCCCTGGCTAATGCAAGTTATTTCATATAAATTTGCATTATAAAAGAGTCTCTAAAAGAAACTCTTTAATGATCATATTCTATTAAGGATATAAGCTCATAATCCTTTAGATATTCTCTACCCTTTAGGCTGGTTAACTCAATTAGAAACTCAAAGCAAACAACTTCTCCTCCAACAGCTTCAACTAATTTAGCAGCTGCTTTTGCAGATCCACCTGTGGCTATTAAGTCGTCAATTATTACAACTCTATCACCCTTTTTAAGGGCATCCTTGTGCATTTCAAGTTCACTAGAGCCGTATTCTAATTCATAAGAAACTTTTTCGATTTCACCTGGAAGTTTACCTGGTTTTCTGATTGGTATAAAGCCTTTTTCTAGTCTGTCAGCTAGTGGTGCTCCAAAAATTAGTCCTCTTGATTCTATACCTGCTATGTAGTCAAATTCATATCCAGATAGTTTTTCTTCTAGCTCGTTAATGGTTTGCCTAAAAGCAAGCCTATCCTTTAATAAGGTAGTGATATCCTTAAAAGAAATTCCCTCTGTTGGGTAGTCCTCAATAACTCTGATTTTTGATTTTAAATCCATTTTATCCTCCACTTACATTATCGTCTTTATAAGTATACCCTAATAGGCATAATTTTTTAAATAGGAACTTCTAATTTCGTTGATTGATTCATCATAAACTTCAAAATAGCTAATACCATCATAGTCGACTTCATGACCATCTAGCCTTACTTGGTTTATATTTGACTTATCCATTCCCCTAAAAGCCATAGCTAATTTAGTTAGCTTTGCAGTATTAATGTTAGTTTTTATTTTATCTTGCATGGCAAGAAAGGCTATAGGTAATTTTGGTAAATTTTTAGCTTTTGTCATCTCTTCTACAAATTGCATTATAAAATTTTGTTGGGTAGATATTCTTCCCAAATCAGCATTTGCATAACCCTTTCTAAAACGCACATAATTTAGGGCTTCTTGACCCTTAAAATGATGTAGACCTGGGCTTATGTCCATAGCTTCGGCTACTTGACTATCAACATCTATATCTATACCACCTATGGCATCTATTCCTTCGACTACTGCTTCAAATGGTATTACCACATAGTAGGTTAGATTAATTCCCATAAAGTCTCTTACGGTTTGCATGGTTAGATCGATTCCGCCATATGAATGGGCAGCGTTGATTTTTTCTGTTGAACCGTTTATATCTACCATAGTATCTCTAGGTATAGAAATTAGATCTAAGGTCTTTTTATCAGTATTAGCCTTAATGAGCATTAGGGTATCAGACCTAGTCCCAGTTTCTTCGCCTGTACTATCTACCCCAGCCAACAAAAATAGAAATTCGTCGTCATTTCCGGCTAAATTTGTAGTAGAATCTTTCCTAAAGAAATTTATCACGAGAATTATAGCACTAAACAAGACCACGAACATTAAAAATATTATAATTGATTTCAAAAATCTCTTAAAACTCTCTCTCATATTCTTCTCCTTTTATCATTATATACCTTTTTTTGCTAATTATCATATAAATATATCAATTAACTAGTAAGATATAGAAGAGGTAATTATGTTAATTGATAAATTAGACTTATATTTGAATGAAAATTATTATCCCTTTCACATGCCAGGCTCAAAAAGGTCTGACCTACTAAGAAGTGATCTGGCTTACAAAAGGGATTTAACAGAGATAGAAAACTTTGACAATCTAAATGACCCAAAAAGTATATTTGTAGAGATGCAAGATAAAATCGCTGAACTCTATAAGGTTAGAAAATCTATTATTTCAACAAATGGTTCGACATCAGGAATTCTATCTGCTATAAGGGCTTTGACAAGGAAAAATAAAAACATTCTTATCCAAAGATCATCTCACAAGTCAGTTTTTAATGCTTGCGAGCTCAATGAACTTAGGACTTCTTATGTAAATATTAAAACTAATAGTAATCTCGCAATAAAGGATATAGATTATGATGATTTAATTTACAAGCTTTCCCTTAAAGACTATGCAGCCCTTGTCATAACTAGTCCTTCCTATGAAGGCTATAGATTAGACTTGGAAAGAATTTACAAGCTTTGTAAAAAATTAAATGTAAAGCTTCTAGTCGATATGGCTCATGGTAGTCATCTACTTTTAGATGGAACTTACAAAAATACCTTTGATGTGGCCATAACTTCCTTTCACAAAAACTTATCAGCCCTAACTCCAGGAGCAGCTGTTTTAATTAATGACTTAGAATTATATGATGAGATTAAAAGAAATATGGCTATTTTTCAGACCTCTTCCCCTTCTTATCTAATTCTCCAATCTATAGATGAAATGCTAGATAAGTTTTCTAGCTTTTATGGACTCAATGCTAAGCTAACAAAAATGCTGGATAAGTTGTATGAGCTTAAATTAGAAAATTTATATTTAATAGACGATAAGCATAAAGATAAGAGTAAAATCCTTATTTCGACTAAAAATACTAATATTTCTGGAGAAGAATTGCAAAAACTTCTAAGAAAAGAGAAAATTGAAATAGAAATGTCATATCCTGACTATGCCCTGCTGATTGCGACAATTTTTGACAGTAAAGAAGCTTTTGATAGACTGGCTTTGGCCCTTCTTAAAATAGATAAGAAGTTATCAAAACAAGAAGAAAAATTAGAGTTCTTCTTTAATGAAGCCAATAAAAAGTATGAAATTTATGAGGCTCTTAATTATAAAAGAGAAAGGGTTAAATTAAAAGACTCCCTAGGGAGGCTTTCGGCTGATTTTATTTATGCCTATCCCCCTGGTATTCCTATAATAGTTCCTGGCGAAATAATTGACGAAAAAGTCCTTTCAAATATCTATTATTTTCTTAAAAATAATATTAATGTAAATATCAAAGAAGATTTTATTCATTGTATAATTGACAAGTAGGGGAAAAACTGTTATTATTAAGTAAAGAAAAGGAGAATACATATGAAAAGAATTGTAACTTTAAATACTAGAAATCTCCACAAAAGTAAAAAACATGGCGGCTGTGGCGAATGTCAAACATCTTGCCAATCTGCTTGCAAAACAAGTTGTGGTGTAGCTAATCAAGAATGTGTTAGCAAAAAAAATAAATAATTTATAATGACTTATCTAAGTAAATCCTACTTAGATAAGTTTTTTATTTGTATTAATTAAGTTAAAAGATTCTCAAAAGCTAGTAAAATACTATAGTAGTAATAAAGGAGTAATAATGATACACCAATACAAAGCAAAAGGCTTTAATATTGTTTTAGATATATATAGTGGCTCAGTCCACGCCGTTGATGATGTAACTTATGACATCATCAAGGATTATGAAAATAAGGAAAAAAATGAGATTGAAAAATCTATAAAGGAAAAATATAAGCTTGATAGTGATCAATTCGAAGAAGCCTATAATGAAGTAAAAGATTTAGCAGATGAAGCATTACTTTTTACCGATGATATTTATGAAGGCTTATCAATTGATATTACTAAAAAGCCAACTACTATCAAGGCCTTGTGCCTTAATGTTGCCCATACTTGCAATCTTTCATGTGAGTATTGTTTTGCTAAGGGTGGTAAATATTCTGGCCCTGATGCGATTATGAGTAAGGAAATCGCAAGGTCTGCTATAGATTTTCTCCTAGAAAACTCTGGCAGCCACTACAATTTGGATATAGATTTCTTTGGTGGAGAACCACTCTTGAACTTTGATGTGGTTAAAGATACAGTAGCTTATGCAAAAAGCAAGGAAGAAGAATACAAGAAACATTTTAACTTTACCCTAACAACTAACGGTCTACTTCTAGATGACGAGGTTATTGACTATCTGAATGAAAATATGAAAAATGTGGTTCTTTCTCTTGATGGAAGAAAAGAAAAGCACGATCAATTCAGGAAAACACTAAACGGTAAGGGATCATATGATGCAGTTGTTCCTAAATTCCAAAATTTTATCAAAAAACGTGGGGACAAGGAATACTATATGAGAGGTACTTTTACTGCTAATAATCTAGATTTCACCAAGGACTTACAAAACTACATTGACTTAGGTTTCACTAGAACATCTCTTGAACCAGTAGTTGGAAAACAAGACGAGGCTTATGCCTTAAAGGATGAGCATTTAGAGAAAATTTATTCTGAATATGAAAAATTAGCTGATATGTTAATGGAAAAAATCGATAAAAATGAAGAGTTCATTTTTTACCATTATATGATAGATCTTGAAAATGGTCCTTGTGTTCATAAAAGAATATCAGGTTGTGGTTCAGGGACTGAATATATGGCTGTAACTCCAACAGGTGAACTTTATCCTTGCCACCAATTTGTAGGTAACCCAGACTTCGTAATAGGTAACCTCAAAGATGGGATTGTAAATAAGGACTTGGTAAATGAGTTTAAAACATGCAACTGCTATTCTAAAGAAGAATGTAGGGCTTGTTGGGCTAATATGTATTGCTCTGGTGGCTGTGCAGCAAATTCTTATAATGCAACTGGTGATATAAATAATGTTTATGACTATTCATGTAAGTTATTTAAGAAGAGAATCGAGATGGCTATAGCCGTAAAAATTTATGAATATATGAAAGAAGCTCAAGAAATCCATGCTTAGAAAAAATAGCACCGTTAAGATTCGGTGCTATTTTTGAGTTTTTCTTTTCTAATTTTATTTTCTTTGACGATTTTTGTTTTTGAAAATTCTTCTCTTTCCTTTTCTTCAATATTTTGAGAGATAGTTTTAACCATGTCTTCATATTTAGGTATTTGAACTTTTTCAAGACTGTTAACTTTTTTGCTAGTCTTTTTTATCTCCCTATCTAAAGAATTTATAGTAGTGTCAAGTTCTGCAAGTTTAAATATTTTTGACCTAAGTTCATTGAAAGAAAGAATTGCTTCATCAAATCCAGCATTAGTTTCATAAAAGGAATATGAGAGGTTTAGTTTAACTTCATCAAAATCAATTTCTGAAATCTCAGTTTGCATAAATTTGGTGATTTCCAAACTTATACTATCATCTATGGGTACAGTTTTAGAAATTGAATCCATATCAGATTCACCAATACTTACTAGTACCTTTTTAAAATTATGGCTAACGCTTTTTATAGTTTCATTAACCTTTTCATTTAATAAATCACGTTCTTTTATCTTAGAATCATAGGCTTGAATCAAGGCTTTTCTTTTTTTATCGAGGATATCATAACCGCCCTCTAGGAGCTTTAATTCATCCTTAGCCTTGATTAAATTCGCCTTTGTAGCCGCAATATTTGTTTGCATTCTAGTTACCTATAAACTTATCTAAGTTAGCTTTAGAAACCCTGTGAAGCTCATTCATAGGTAGGATTTTGAGGATATTCCAGCCTAGATCTAGAGATTCATCAAGTTTTCTATTTTCATCTTTGTTTTGAGCGAGGAATTTTCTCTCAAATTCTTCCCCAAATTGCAAATACTTCTTGTCTACATCAGATAAGTCGTCCTCTCCTACTATTTGAGCTATATTTCTAACCTCTTGAACCTTAGAATAAGATTCATAAATTTGGTTCATCAAATCTTCATGATCAGCCCTAGTATATCCTTCTCCTATACCATCCTTCATAAGTCTTGATAGGGATGGTAGAACATTAATTGGTGGATAAATACCCTTATTTGATAAAGCCCTATCAATTACAATTTGACCTTCAGTTATGTATCCAGTAAGGTCTGCAACTGGATGGGTTATATCATCATTAGGCATTGTTAAGATAGGAATTAGAGTAACAGATCCCTTAACACCTTCAATCATTCCTGCCCTTTCATAAAGGCTAGCAAGATCAGAGTATAGATAACCTGGATAACCCTTCCTAGAAGGAACTTCTCCTCTTATAGATGAAACTTCACGCAAGGCTTCAGAATATGAAGTCATATCTGTTATAATTACAAGAACATGGTAGTTTTTCTCATAAGCTAGATACTCAGCAGCGGTCAACGCACATTTTGGTGCAATCAATCTTTCCATTATTGGAGAATCGGCAAGGTTTTGATACATTACTACCTTATCTCTAACACCTGCTTTGTTAAAAGCATCTTCAAAAAACATGGCTTCATCTTTTTTGATACCCATAGCAGCAAAAACAAAGCAGAAGTCCTCGTCTGTCTTTAGCTTTGCTTGTCTTACTATTTGGGCTGCTAATTCATTGTGTGAAAGCCCTGATCCAGAAAAAACAGGTAACTTTTGACCACGGATTAAGGTAGTCAACACATCAATTGAAGAAATACCAGTTTGTATGAAATCTCTAGGATATTCACGAGCAACTGGATTTAGTGGGAGACCTTCAACTGAGTAACAATGATCAGAATAAATATCTCCGCCGTTATCAATAGGATTACCTATACCATTAAAACTTCTACCTAAGATAGATTCATTTAATGGAATCTCCAGTGGCTTTTCGTGAAAGCTTACTACAATATCGTCTAAAGAAAATTCTTCAGTATTACCAAAAACTTCGATTGTTACAGTTTCATCATCTATCTTAACTACTTGACCAACAAAATCCATGCCCAAAGCATGAACAGAGACTACAGCCTTGTAGGCAACATCTGTAACTTTCTCTATTTCTATCATAGATGATTCAATTTTTCTAATCTTAGTATATTCTTTTCTCATCTATCATCCTTCCTTAATACTTACAAAATGACCATTTATTTTAGAATTTAGTTCAATAAACTTGTCTAATTCGTCATTTTTGATATTGTATTTCATCTGAGTAATTTCGTTAATTAAATTAGCATCATATATAGCCTTATGACTTAATCCACTTTTTAGGGCTTCCTTGCTCTTTATATAATAATTATATATAATATCTAGCATCTTAACTTGCTTTTCTAGAGGTACATACTTGTCTATATCATTGTAGGCATTTTGTTGCAAGAAGCCATTTCTAATTAGTCCAGATACATCTAGAATATTTTTTTGACTATTAGATAGGGCGTCCTCTCCTACTAGCATCATGATAGATCTAACTTCATCTTCTTCTAGGAGGACATTCATAAGCTCATTTCTTACACCAATGATATCCCTGCCCAGTCTTTCTTCATAGTAAGACCTAATCTTTTCTATATAGTTAGAATAGGATGTAAGCCAGTTAATAGCAGGATAATGCCTTGAGTAGGCAAGTTTTCTATCTAGCCCTAAAAATACATTTACACAACGTCTTGTATTTTCAGTTACTGGCTCAGAAAAATCGCCGCCTGATGGAGAAACCGCTCCGATAAGGGTAACTGAACCATAAGATCCATTCAAGTTTCTAAAATAGCCTGCTCTCTCATAAAATTGTGAAAGTCTTGAACCTAAGTATGCTGGATATCCTTCTTCTGCAGGAATTTCTTCAAGTCTTCCAGAAATTTCACGCAAGGCTTCCGCCCATCTTGAAGAAGAATCTGCCATTAAAGCAACGTCATAACCCATATCTCTAAAATATTCAGCCATGGTAATTCCAGTATAGATAGAAGCTTCCCTGGCTGCAACTGGCATGTTTGAAGTGTTGGCTATAAGAATTGTTCTTTCCATAAGTCCCTTACCAGTATTTGGGTCTATAAGATCTGGAAATTCCTCAAGAACTTGAGTCATCTCGTTACCACGTTCGCCACAACCTATATATATAATAATATCAACATCAGAATATTGGGCAAGTTGGTGTTGGAGCATAGTTTTTCCTGTACCAAATCCTCCAGGAATAGCAACAGTTCCACCCTTAGCCAAAGGGAAAAATACATCAAGAACCCTTTGACCAGTTTCAAATAATTTCTCTATAGGTAGATTCGCCATAACTGGTCTAGGATTTCTAACTGGCCAATATTGATAAAGTTTTTCTTCAACTACTTTTTTTTCAGTTTGTATTTTAACAATAGTATCTTCTAGACGATAAGTTGAATCTGGGAGTGCATCTATAACTTCACCATCAACAGATGCCATTAGCCTATGCTCAATAGTTTCTGTTTCTTTGATAGTGGCATATATGTCACCCCTTTTTATCTTATCGCCTTTCTTTACAACAATTTTTACATCCCAAAGTTTTTCGGTATCTAGGTTTTCGAATCCTATACCTGAAGGTATGAAGGCTCCATTCTTATCCATAATGTTTTTAAGAGGCCTTTGGATACCATCAAACATATTACCAAGCATACCCGGGCCTAGCCTTACTGAAAGTGGCCTTCCTGTTGGGATGACATCTTCATTAACTTTAAGTCCAGATGTATCTTCATAAACCTGTATGGTGGCTTCTTGACCTTCAAGGGAAATAACTTCACCTATAAGCTTTAATTCACCAACAGATACCATCTCTCTTACTGTAAGATCTCTGGCGTTATTAGCTATTACTACTGGACCATTTATTGTTTTAATTTTTGGATTCATTAAAACTCTCACTTTCAAGAAGTTGATTTAGTTTCTTACCAACTTCATACTTTCTATCTTTCAATTTATTAAGGTAAGTGAAATTATATCTAAAATCACGATCAAGGTTTGAAATATAATATCCACCTATGAAATCATCATCAATAATTTCTTTGTTAGGAAAATCAATTAAAGATAAATCTTTTTCTAAAACACCTACGATTATATCATCATCTGATAAATTTAAGTCTTTCAATGATTGCTTGATATCTTGATTAAGCTTAGCCTTATATTCCTTACTATTTGTGTAGGTAATAAGATTAGCTTTAATCTTTTTTATCAAATCCTCAAGGAGTGATTGTTTATATAAGTAAAGATTATTTTTTGCTTCATATTCTTTTTTTGAAACATTTTCATTTTTTCTTGTCTCAGCAAAAATTTTTCTTTCCCTCAAGCTCTCTTTTAGATTTTCCTCAAGTTCAGACTTCTTATTTTCTATAAGCTTAGAATTTTCTTCTGTTGAATTATATAATTCAATCTCACTTTTTTCTTTTTCTTCATCCCAAACCATCTTTCTAAAGGATGAAATTTTAGCTTGTAAATCTAGCATATCTCCCCCAATCAACCATCAATAACTACGATTAAAGGCTTACTTGCATTTGCTCTATAATCATCAACATAATCTGATATGTGACTATATATATTTTTACTCAAGATAAGAACAGCTAGATTATCATCTTCAACAGATTTCTTAAAGGTTTTAAGACAATCTTCGATATTTTCTACCTGTTCTGTTTCTATAGCTCCAAGCCTAAACATTAAGTTAAGACTTGAATCATTACTTATTAATTTTGCCTTCATTTTATGCGTATAGGATTAGGATTGAGATAATAACACCGAAGATTGCGATACCTTCTGCAAGACCTACGAAGATTATAGTTCTACCAAGGATTGATTGATCTTCTGAAATAGCTCCTAGGGCTGCTGAACCTACAGTACCTACTGCATAACCTGTACCTATAGTTGCTAGTCCTGTTGATAGAGCTGCACCAATGTATTTAAGTCCATCACTTGCTGCTGCAGCATTTGCACCAGCTTCTGCTGCCCTTGAGCTTGATGGTAAAAGTAGGACAATCATCATTACCATGATTGGCACAAAAGTAAATAAGTTTAGCTTTAGGGCCTTTCTTATTTTTTCCTTAGAACTATCTTCATTAGTTTTTAACAAATACAAACCTGAATAAATTGTCATGACAACAACTGCCAATGCTAAAATTGCAATTCTTAAAATCATATTAACTCCTTAAAATTCTTTAATTGGTCTAAATTTGCGACCATTTCCTTCATAATATTTACTAAACATTTCGTAAAATTCTAGTCTTAGTCCTTGGATGAATACTATCATTCCTTCAAGTCCTATGATTAAAACATTACCTAAAATTAAAATTATAATCCCAATGATGCCTCCGCCAGCAAGCTTTGCCATTACTTCAAAAGCCATATACAAACCAACGTGGTTTATAGCAAAGGCTCCAACTCTTGTAAATGAAACAAGATTAGAAAATACTGATAGCAAAGCCTCAACTATAGAAAAGGAGCTTTCAACGTAGTAATCTCCTTTGGAACTATCATATAATGGATAATCACCTTCGATTCTTCTTGCTAGAGGCTGTTTAAATATAATCATTACAATTGAGCCTACTAACAATATTATAGCAAATATTATTGGTAGAGGATTTACTTTAACTATATTTAAAATGATAAGGATAAAAGAAATCATCATAATAAGACCAGCAAGTCCTTCTTTACCAAATATTCCCTCTTCGATATTATCCTGTTTTTTTACCTTATTGTAGATTCCTATAATATAGGAAACGACCATCAATAACACACCAAAAGCTACTGATGCTATTAATACAGTCATTATATTATCAAATGGCTTAATCAATAAAGTTGGTATCAATTTTTCTATGCCGAAAAATGAACCATACATTAGTCCAAAAAACGAAGCACTAATACCAATCCTTCTTATAAGGCCGCCAAAGGTCTTATTTATTCTATCAACATAAAAGCTTAACAAAATAAATACAATGCCTTGACCAAGGTCTCCAAACATCATTCCATATAGCAATAAATAAGTAATCGCAAAAAATGGTGTTGGATCTATTTCATCATAATTAGGTGAGCCGTACATATTAACCAAAAATTCAAATGGACGAAATAAAATATTATTTCTTAATTTTGTCGGCGGTTGCTGGGAACAGCTCCTATCGTTTATTTTTACCTTAGTTTTTTCATATTTATCTTCCAGTCTCTTGAAATCATTAACCTTTGATTCAGGAACCCAGCCACTAAGGTAGAAGTACTTTTCGCCCTTTGCCATCTTTTCCTTAATGCTAGAGCTCTTTTCGTTATAGTCTATTGTATAAGGAATGGCTTCGATGAGATCTTCATTATTATTCTTTAAAGCTTCTATCTCATCTTCTAATTCTTTTATTTCTTTGTTAGTTTCTTCTAATTTTTTATCGATGTTTGATAAGTCATCATCATCTGGGGTTTGTTTATCTATAAATCCCATCGTATTGACAGCTCTTTTTATATCTTCTGAAACTTGTTTAGGATAAACTAACAAATAATTCTCTTTGCTGTCAATGTTTTTGTTTTTCTTTTTATCTGTCAATTATTTATCCCTTCCTTCTATTATTGATGAAGTAATTTCATCAACTATTTCCTTGCTTTGATTTTCATAAATGTCATCAAGCTTGCCTTTTATTTCTTTGGAATTTGACTTGATTTCTTCTTTAATAACTTCTGCTTCACGCATAATGTTTGAATATATCTCATCTGATTTTTCTTTTGTCATAGCCTGATATTTTTTATCAAGTTCACTAATAACATTGAAAGTATTTTCTTTTTCATCAGAAATCACTCTGTCAGTATCAGATCTCAACTTACTTGTTTCCTTATCTAGGTTAATAAGTTCATCCAAATAAGTCAAAGAAACATTATCCAAATTATTGTCCAAATGTAGTATCAATGAAGGTAGGTTATCATAGTTATTTTTAAGAATATATCGACCATCCTTGCTTACTTCTCCAAATCTGTGATCGAAATAATTTAGGTTTTTAATCTTTCTTATATCGATACCAAACTTATCTAGAGTTTCAAGGTTTCTCTTGTATTCTTCTAGGTTTTGTTTTTCTTCTAATAATTCATTTTTCTTATCAATCAAGGACTTCAAGCTGTTATATATTCTATCAATATCTTCATCTGAAATATGTTTACTTTTTTTTCTATCAGTAGAACTTATGCTAAACAAGTCTTTTATCAAATTCAACTTTTCAATAATAGCTTTGTTTGGCTTTTCAAAACTAGATATAGTAGATATATCCTCTGTCAACTCAACATTTTCTTTACTAGCCCTGATTGAGAAGGCTCTTGATGCTACTTGATTAAAGGCATCAACTGGTTCAATATCACCTAAGTCGATTACATCTTCTAGAAAATCATCTAAATTTTCCAATTTGGATGTTATATTGACAAGGTGCATCTTTTCTACTGCCATACTTACCTCACAATCACTAGTTCATATCTTTCAGAAAGAGTAAAGCTCTCATCAACCTCTAGCATACTAATCATATTATCTATATTGGTATCTATGATGCTCATAGCAGAAATCACATATAAAACAGTAGACCTTTCTTTGACTATTTCATCTTTGAAAAGTTTCATCTTTTTCCTGTTAACTCTGATATGAGAATACCAAGCATTATCAAATATATCTTTGTATTTGCTTTCATTAAGGTAGTCTAAGAATTCATCTATAGGCAGATTTGACAATTCCTTTAGTCTTTTAGCATTATAGCCCTTGCCTCCTTCTATTAAATAATTAAATATTTCGCTATCATTTAATTCGAAGAATTTCTTTAGCCTATAAAGCATTTCAAAGTTTGATAAATTAATCAATTCACCTATAAAGTCTTCAATCAGCACTCTTTCCTTTGCTTTAAACTTTTTTGCTAATTTCAGAAGGTCTCTAAAATAAAATTTCATTAAAGCGTTACTGGATAAAAATATCAAGGATTCCCTATCCATATTCTCATTTATAAATGGCAGAAGAGTTCTGTAATATTTACTATCTTTTAGTCCATCTATAAATTCCTCTAAAGACATGTCAATTTCAATATTCAAATCTTTAGAAAATGGATTTTCTCGCAAGTTTAATATATTTTTCTCCAAGGTATTGTTCATAATGCACTGAATTACTTCTTGGATAAGATATATTTCGTAAATGGCGAAATATTCTTTAAAGAACTCACTTTCAATACCTTCCAGAAAAAAATCTAAACTTTTTAGTTCTTGATAGAAATTTTTAAATAGCTTAAATTCAACATCCTTTTTGCTATTAGTATCTTCTAAAAAGCTATAATGCGTTTTTAGTAGTCCTATCTTTCTATCCAAATCGCTCTCATGAATCAATTCATTATAGAGATCATCACCGGGTAACTTACCCAATTTTGCTTTCGCTTTTACTGCTACATCTCTCATAACAACCTCTTTCTATTGATACTAATTCATTCTATCACTTGTTTTTGTATAATAAAAGGGTGAAAAATAACCTCTATGAATTAATGATATATAGGATTTTGGAAAGATTATTAATAAAAGTCTTTCCAAAATACAATATTTCCATATTAATTGATAATGTTTATCAAATGAGATCTCCAGATATTGTAAATGACGTATTATCCGTTATTTTCACCTTCACAAATTGTCCAATTAATTTTTTATCCGCCTTAACATGGACCAGCTTAAAAGTATCAGTTCTTCCAGTAAGGATTTGTGGATTATTTTTACTTTCAGATTCCAGTAGAACCTCAACTGTTCTTCCAATATATTCCTCATTCTTTTTATTAAAGATAGGATATATTGTATCTAGAAGCCTATCAAATCTATCTTGAACTATAGCATCGTCTATTGTTTTAAGTTCAGCCGCTCTTGTTTTTGGTCTTGGTGAAAATTTAAAGGTATAGGCTGAATCATACTTAACTTTTTCACATACCTTTAATGTTTCTTGAAAATCTTCTTCAGTTTCTGTTGGATAACCAACTATAATATCTGTGGAAATTGCGATTGAAGGAATTTCTTCTCTCAATTTCAAAGCTCTTTCCAGGTACTTTTCTTGGTCGTATTTTCTATTCATATCCTTTAAGACTTTACTTGAACCAGATTGTAAAGGAAGGTGGAAGTAATTACAGATGTTATCATTATTCTTAATAACATCGATTAACTCATCAGATAAATCTTTAGGGTGGCTCGTGGTAAATCTTAATCTCTTTAGTCCTTCTATATGACTGATTTTTTCAAGTAGTGCTGGAAAAGTCATATCGAAATCCGCCCTATTTCCATAAGAATTTACATTTTGTCCTAAGAGAGTTACCTCTTTGTAGCCACGGGATACTAAATTCTCAACTTCATCAAGGATGGATGAAGGCCTTCTTGATTCTTCCCTACCTCTTGATTCTGGCACTATACAATAAGAGCAGAAGTTATCGCAACCTGTCATTATGTTTACATAAGCTTGGAAATCATTTGGTGTATTATAGTAGACAAAATCATCTTTGACATTATCAGTCGATATATCGATTACCCTTTCATTTGTTTCTAAGTATCTAAATATCAAATCAGCTAAGGAATTAATATTTTTGGTACCAAAAATTATATCTACTTCCTTATGTTTATCTATAATAACTTGTCTAGCTGTTGACGTTTGCATCATGCAACCAGAAACTGCTATTATCTTGTCTGGATTTTCTTTTTTAAGTTTTTTTAGGGAAGAAACTTGTCCATATAGTTTAAGTTCAGCATTTTCTCTTACAAGGCATGTGTTAAATAAAATAAAGTCTGCCTTATTACGATCTTGTATTTTTTTATAGCCTAAACTCTCCAAAATATAGGAAATTCTTTCTGAGTCATGTTCGTTCATCTGACAACCAAAGGTTGTTATATTGTATGTTTTTCCCTCAAAATAGTCTTTGTATTTATCTTTTAAATTCATGTTACTCCTATCAGCAAAAAAGGAGATGAATTAATCATCCCCTCTTATTATTATAAGAAATATATTTATTCTTCTTCGCTTCCTATTAGACCTTCATTTCCTTGTTCAGATAGAGCTAACTCTAAGAGATTACCAAGGTTATTATTTAAATCATCATCGCCGAAACTTACAGAACTTTCTCTTTCAGGTTTTCTTCTTGGTCTGTCATTGTTGTTTCTAGCAGGTCTCTTTGCTTTTCTTTCAGGTCTTTCTGGAGCTTCTTTAAGAGCCTTAATGCTTAAACCAACTTTTTCTTCTTCTTTGTCAATGCTTATAATCTTAACTTCGATTTCATCACCAACATTTAATTCATCAGATGGTTTTTCAACATGTTCCCAAGAAATTTCTGATACGTGCACTAAACCTTCTACACCATCAGCAACTTCTACGAAAGCACCAAAGTCTAATAGATTAACAACTTTACCAGTTACAACATCTCCAACTTCGTGATGATTTGCAAATGCTTCGAATGGTTTTTCTAGAAGTTGTTTACGTCCTAGAGAGATTCTATTCTTTTCTTGGTTGAGTTTTAGAATTTTTACTTCAATCTCATCTCCAACGCTTAAAACGTCAGATGGGTGTTCTACTCTGCTCCAAGCTATATCAGATACGTGTAGAAGACCATCAAGACCATTTACTTCTACAAAAGCACCAAAGTCAGTAAGTCTTGCTACCTTACCTTTAACAACTTGACCTTCTTCAAGCTCATCCCAAAGATTGTCTAATTCTTCTTCAACTACGTCTTTTCTAGAAAGAACTAATCTATTTTTTCTTTCTTCGATGCTGATAATTTTTAAATCCCATTGTTCACCGACAAATTTCTTAAAGTTTTTGACAAAGTATGTTGCGACTTGGCTAGCTGGAACAAAACCGTTAACTCCATTTACATTAACTGTTAGACCACCCTTGTTGAAGCTAACAACTTCTCCATGTACTAGTTCGTCATTTTCAGCTTTTTGAGCTAGTTCTTGCCAAACTTTCATTCCTTCTACTCTTCTTGTAGATAAAGCAACATTGCCTTCACCGTCATCTAATTTGATAACGTATACGTCTATTTCGTCTCCAACATTAAAACTGTTTTTTGGATCTTTTGCTTCTTCCTCTGTCATTTCGTCTAGTTTGATAATTCCATCAGCACGGAATTGAATGTCAACGAATACTTCATCATCCTTAACATCAATAACTGTACCTTTTACGATTTCCTTAGGGTAAATCTTCTTTAAACTATCCTCTAGACTGTTCATAAATTCTTCTTTTGTGAATTCATCCATACTACTTACTACCTCCTCGATAATCTTATCAGGTGTAGAGGCACCTGCGATTATACCAACTTTTTTAAATTTAGAGAGCTTTTGCAAAGGTAGATCTTTAACAGTTTCAATCCTAAAAACATTTTTACAATACAAACTAGCTACTTGGTATAGTTTATTTGTATTAGAACTATTAAAACCACCAACTACAATCATACAATCAACTTCCTCTGCCAAGGATTTGGCAGCTTTCTGCCTATTTTCAGTCGCCTTGCATATTGTGTTTTCTATTACTACACTATCATTGTTTTCTTTTAACTTGTTAGCAATATCATAAAAATAATCAAGCCTATTGGTTGTTTGACTTACCACATAAAGCTTATTATCAACTTTTATATTTTTTGCTTCAGTCTCATCTGAAACTATTATACCATTATTTAAAAAAGATTCCATAGCAATTATTTCAGGATGTTTTTTATCTCCAACTATTACAACCTGATAACCTTCTGCTTCTTTGGCCATGATTTTTTTGTATATATTCATTAATACTGGACAAGTCGCATCTAGGATTTTATTACCATTTTCAGCTAGTAACTTTTTGAAATCTGCACTTTCTCCATGTGCTCTAATTAATACAGTAGAGTCATTAATGTTTGAAGCTTCATCTTTATCTAGAACTTTTAGGCCACTTGCTTCAAATTCACTTACTAGTTGTGGATTATGTATCAAAGGTCCTATGGAAAACTTATCTCCTTTAATTTTTAATGCCTCATTAGCAAGGTCTACCGACCTTCTTACTCCTCCACAAAATCCGGAAAATTCTGCTATTATTATTTCCATTTACTCTCTCTTTCTATTATTGTATGATTTTCATATATATTATCAAAAACTTCGTCAGTCATTTTTTTCATAGCTTCTTTATTTTTTAGTGAAAGAAACTTATCTACGCTGACAGCTTTTTTTATTATAATATCTGTTCTCCTAAATAACTTATAGGATGAAATTATTTCGATAGGAAGTATGTCAGCCTTAGCTTTTAAAGCTACGAAGGCTACTCCGTCTTTTACATTTTCTCTTTTTACTTCCTTAACCCTGGTTCCTTCAGGAAATATCCCCAAGACTTTCCCATCATCTACTAAAGATACAGCATATCTTAAAGCTTTAAGATCTAGACCGTTCCTATCAACAGGAAAGGCGTATAAGGATTTTAATATAAATGCAAATACTGGATTTTCAAATAATTCCTTCTTTGCCATGAAGTTGATTTTCATGGGTAGGCTTATAGCCAAAAATATAGGATCAAGCAAGGACTTATGGTTAGCACAAATAATGATTTTTTTATTATTTTCTAAATTCTCAAGTCCAGAAATTTTGATTCTAAAAAGTGGCATAAGTAATATTTTTATAATGATTAAAATGATTTTATAAAACATCTTCTTCATCCATTATACTGATTATAGCATCAAGAGTTTGACTTATGCTCATATTTGAATTATCTATAAGAATAGCATCCTTAGCCTTCTTTAATGGAGCAATTTCTCTTGTTGAGTCATATTCATCCCTTGCTATTATTGATTTTTCTATCTCATCAATACTTAGTTCTGATTCTTGCTGCTCATACCTTCTCCTAGCCCTAACCCTAGGAGATGCTGTCAAGAAGATTTTGTATTTAGCATTTGGAAAGACAACCGTAGCTATATCTCTGCCATCTAAGATAAAGGATTTAGACTTAGCTAATTGTCTTTGGATAGTAAGAAGCTTTTCTCTTACATCTTTATTAGCTGAAACCCATGATACATTTTTTGTAACCAAGTCAGACCTTATTTCCCTGCTAACATCTTCTTTATTCAAATAAACTTTTCCATCAATTAGGTCTAAATGAATATCCTTTAGCTTTTCTATGATAGCAGCCTTATCATTTTCTTTAATATCATTATCCAAAAAATATTTAGTAACCGCCCTGTACATTGATCCAGTATTTAGATAATCAATTTTTAGTTTTTTTGATAGCTCTTCTGCTATAGTAGATTTGCCAGACCCACTAGGGCCATCTATTGCAATTATATATGTCATATTTTCTCCTTTATCGCAAGACTTGCCGCATAAGCGGTGCTAAAAGCAATTTGTAAGTTATATCCTCCAGTTAGGGCATCGATATCTAAAACTTCACCTACAAAATATAAATTTTTTACTAACTTTGATTCCATGCTTTGTGGATTAATTTCTTTAACGTCTATTCCACCACTTGTAATAACAGCATTATTGAAATTTTCCCTTGTATCTAAGTTAAGCTTAAATTCTTTTATCATAGTTATTATATCATGCCTCATAGCTTTGTTAAGTTCATAGGATTTTATGTCTTTATTTATCTTAGATTTCTCAAGTATTATCTCTAGCAAACTTTCATTAATTAAACTCTTTAAGCTGTTTGTAAGATTTTTCTTTGGACTTTCGTTTATTAGGTCAACAATTACTTTATCTAAGCTCTCTTTACTATAATCTGCCAAGAAATCAATCCACACTTTTGTAAGCTTATCCCTGCATATCCTTGCCTTATAGCTCATAGCAGCAGGACCTGTAATTAAGCTATTGCTAATTAGGATGTCACCATATTCAAAATAAGACTTATTTTCTCCTTTAGCATGGATAGCTACATTAGAAATATTTAAAGCCTTAATAGGAAGTTTGTCTTTTATATATAGAGGACTTAGGGAAGCTTTGGGCTCAATTAGCTTATGACCAAAATTCTTGGCGAATTTATATCCATCACCTGTTGAACCAGTCTTAGGATAGGTCAAACCTCCCGTAGCAATAATTAAATCATCAAAAATATATTTATCCTTATCCGACTTTATTATAAAGTGCCCATTCTCCAATTTATCTACTTTAATTATTTGTGATTTGCCAATAAATTTGATATTTTTTTTCTTAATTAGCCTATCAAACATATCAATAATTTCTCTTGAATCATCTGATTTAGGAAAAACTTTCCCATTTTCTTCTATTTTAATATCAACATGTTGGCTTTTTAGAAAATCAATCATCGAATAATTATCAAATTTAGAAAAAGAAGAGTACATAAAATTTTTGTTTCTTAAAATCTTATCCAAAAACTGGTCATAATAGGCGGTATTAGTTATATTACATCTACCATTTCCTGTTATTCGTAATTTTTCACCAATTTTGTCGTTTTTATCAAAGAGATAGACTTCATTATTTTCATTTTTTACATTAATCGCTGCAAAAATCCCCGAAGGACCTCCACCTATAATTCCAATTTTTCTCATAATTAAATTTTACCATAAAAAAAGAGATAGACACCTATCCCATCACTTGCTTAACAAATTCTAATTCCTTTGCTGTGAATTTTCTTCTTTCATAAGGCTTCATATCTGATAATTGGATAGGTCCTATGCTTATTCTTTTAAGATTAATAACTGTCGATGAAAAATATTCAAACATTCTTCTAATTTGTCTGTTATAGCCTTGATGTATAGTAACCTTATACTTCTTAGTCTTTTTGTCTATAAGAACGATCTTTGAGTCAGAGGTGACTTCTCCATTTCCTATATCTAATCCCTCTTCAAATAATCTAATTTCCTTATTAGTTAATAATTTACTAACCTTAACTATATAGGTCTTATCAAGTTTTTTGCTAGGGTGGATTATCTCATTAGTAAAATCACCATCATTGGTTATTATTAATAAACCCTCACTGTCCTTATCAAGTCTTCCTGCGGCGAAAAATCTCTTATCTAAGTCTAGCAAGTTATTCAAATCTTTATCATTATAGGGATCAAAATTACTAGTGATAAAGCCAACTGGCTTATAGAGTTTTAGATAGAATTTATCCTCTATTTCAAGTATTTGACCATCAACTTCAACAAGATCATTTTCTTTAACATCTATACCAGGCTCTTTTATTATTTTATTATTCACTTTCACAAGACCATTTTTAATTAATTCATCAGCCTTTCTCCTAGAAGTGTAACCCGATCTTGCTATAAACTTATTAATCCTCATCATTATCCTCATCTTCGTCGAAATCTATGTCAGGGAGATCATCAAGAGATGAAATATTAAAATACTTCAAAAATTGAGTTGTAGTTATATATATAATAGGCTTACCAATCTTATCAAGCCTACCATTTTCTTCTATCAGTCCTTTAGCAAGGAGCGAATCTATAGTAGATTGGGAATTGACTCCCCTTATCTTATCAATTTCAGCCCTTGTAATAGGTTGTTTATAGGCTATTATTGATAAAGTTTCCAAGGTCGAAGTTGATAACTTTTTTTCTGATTTTGTAATTACTTTTTCAAAGTATTTACTATGTTCTTCTCTTGAAGTAAATTGATAAGCTCCATCAAATTCCTTAATGATTAAGCCTGATATTTTGTCAGATCTCTCCTCAATCATCTCATTCAAAGCGATTTTGATATCTTTTTTATCAAAATCAAATATTATCTGGGATAAATCATTGACATCTATAGGCTCTGCCCAAATATATAAGATTTCTTCTATAAGGCCCTTTAAATAATCCTTGTCCATATTACCTCTTCAATACCATAAACGAATTCTTCTCCAATGCTTTAAGCTTAATTTCCTTTAGCTTAACTAATTCTAAAAGGGCAAGAAATGTTGCAATACATTCAGATTTATTGCGGATTCTTTTTGTCAAATCACGTAAATCTAGTTTTTTAGTAAAATTCAAAGTCTTTCTAATTTTCTCTACATAATCGTTGACATCTTCTTGTTTAAGACTCTTTATACTTGGAGTTTGAGACTTTTTATTAAAATTTTTTATAAGCTTTTCGAATTCTTGTGTTAAAAGATTAATATCTTTTGTAATAGAAAGCTCTTCATATTTATCAAATTGACTTAAATCCTCCTGATATTTGCTATAAACCTTTCTAGCTGACTCTTCCATTTCTTTAAATTCATTTTCAACAGCCTTGATTTTCTTATAGTAGATAAGATATGAAATTAATTCTTCTTCAAGATTATTGTTTTCTTCTTTAGGCAAAAGTTTATTTGATTTTATCATCAATAGAATGGATGCTATATATATAAATTCAGAAAGATTGTTAATACTTTCATCCATTTTATTTATCTCTTCGAGAAAAGAATTTGTTATATCCTCTAAATTAATATCGTATATGTCAATTTTATTTTTCTCTATAAGTTTTAATAGCAAATCAAAAGGGCCTGAAAAGGCCTCTAGTTCGATATTTAGTAAAGAATCATTATTCATTTTTCATCTTTTTAGCATAAAGAACTGCTATAATACTTTTAGCGTCGGTTAGCTCTCCATTTTCTATCATAGTATATAAGTCATCAACATCGTAAGTAAATGCCTTAACATTCTCATCCTCATCTTGATCAAGGCGAGATTCTCTCAAATCCTTGGCGACAAAAAATGACAACTTATCATTAGTAAAACCAGGGGATGAGTGCATATCAAAAAGATAAGATATATCTTCTGGGAAATATCCAACTTCTTCTTGCAATTCTCTCTTTGCTGTTTCTATTGGCAATTCATTTGATTCTACAAGGCCTGCTGGAATCTCAAGGGTTACTTTGTCGATAGCCTTCCTATATTGTTTAACCATCCATAGCTTACCATCAGCATCAAAAGCTATTATTCCTACGCCCTTTTGATGGTCTACTATCTCTCTTTTAGAATATTTTTTGTTTTCAAGTTCGACTGTATCAACTCTAAGTTTTAAAATCTTACCGTCATATATAGTCTCAGACTTAATTGATTTCTCATAAAATTTTTCATCAGGCATTTCTTAAATCCTCCGCCATTTTTAGCATTTCTTCTGCAGATTTTTCTGTCGTGCTAGTAATATCTACTCCACCTATCATTCTTGCAATTTCTTCTACCCTATTTTTGCCAAATAGATCTAAGCTTTTGCTTATAGTGTACTTGTCTACGTCTTCTTTACTAATCAATATGTGTTTATTTGCCAAAGAAGCAATTTGTGGCAAGTGGCTTATAGCTATGATTTGTCTTTTCTTAGATAGTCTAAGAATTTTTTCACCTACCAATTGGGCAGTCCTTCCACTTATTCCTGTGTCTATTTCGTCAAAAATCAAAGTATCTATATTATCTGCATCAGAAAATACTTCTTTGAAAGCAAGCATAATCCTAGAAATTTCTCCTCCAGAAGCTGTCTTAGATAATGATTTAAGTTCATCACCCTTGTTTGTGCTAATTAGAAAATCTATAAGATCCATTCCCTTATGGCCTATACAAGCTCTTTGACCAAAGTCTATCTTGAATTTACCATTTTTTATATTAAGATCTTTTATCTTGCTGTTAATCTCAGCTTCAAGAATTCTACTCTTATTTTTCCTTATATCAGTAAGGGACTTTGCTGCTTCGAGCATTTTATTATTTATATTAGTGATTTTCTTATCAACATTAAGTCTTAAATTCTCTATTTCATTTAATTCCAGAATTCTTTTGTTGATCTTGTCGTAATATTCTTTTATTTCCTCTATACTAGACCCATATTTCCTTTTTAGAGTGAAAAGAGTTTGATTAATCATATCCAACTCATACATTCTCTCAGGATCTTGCTCCAAGCCCATCTCATAGGAATCTATATCTTGGTAGCAATCATTAATTAAATCAGAAATGTTTATGAGATTATTGTAGATATTTTCAATCTTATCGTCGACTGAAATATAAGATGAAAGCTCTGATACACATTCATTAATTAAGCTTGTAGCCGATATTTGACCAAACTCTTCTGAGTCAAGCAATTCTTTGATTTTATTGGATGAATTAATAATTGCAGAGATATTGTTTAGCTTTTGATATTCTTTATCCAAACTTTCTTCATCAATTTTAAATATATCAATTTCTTCTATCTCGTTTATTTGATAATTAATTAAATCCCTTTCTCTAGTAACTTCTTCTTCTGATAAATTTAAATTATTAAAATCTTCAAGTAAGGCCTCTCTTTGTCTATAAAGATTTTCTAAGTCATTTCTTAAAATTCTTGTAGCATCATCATTAGTGTAATTATCAATCAAATCAATATAATTAGCACTATTCATAAATGAATTGCTATCGCCTTGTTTATATATGTCTACTAGGACCTCTGCTATATATTTCAAGCTTGAAAGATTAGTGATCCTTCCATTGATTCTGATATTGGAAGTCTTTTTTGATATGGTTCTTGTTATAATTAATTTATCGTCATCAAAAGCTATGTCCATATCTTCAAGTAAGGATTTAGATTTTGGATCTAAAGAAAATACAGCCTCAATGATTGTCTTATCGTTAAATCTTCCTATGCTGTCCTTATCAGCTCTTTGACCTAAGGCAAGATTAATAGCCTGTAAGATTAAGGACTTACCTGACCCAGTTTCACCTGTAAGAACATTAAATCCCTTTGAAAAATATATATGATCTCTTTTGATAATAACAAAGTTATCAATAAAAAGCTCAGAAAGCATTATTTTATAAGATTCCTTATATCTTCTACTAAAATATCTATCTTGTCAACATCAGTTGGAGTTATAAAGATTGTATCTATTCCTGTTACTATTCCACCAACATTATCTAATTTTTCATTCGTAATATAGGCACCACTAACAGTTGCACAATAAGATATGGTCTTTATAACGATTAGTTGAGCTGACTTTTCTATGGAAAGGACAGATTCCTTAAAAATCTTTTCCATCCTCTCTGTTAGAGTATCATAGACTGTATCTACTACTGTATATTTGTATTCATAATCATCAGTCTGAACCTTCGAAATTCTTAGTTCTTTGATATCCCTTGAAATTGTTGCTTGAGTCGCATCAACATCATGATCTTTTAACATCTCAGATAATTGACTTTGAGTCTTGACGTCATTATTTTGTATTATGTCTAGAATTAATCGTTGTCTTGTATACTTTTTCATAGTCGCCTCTAATATTGTCTTTTGGACAGAAATTCAATTAAAAATAGGAAAAATTGATTATTTTCAAAATTTTCGATTTCTTTTTTGCATTGATAATTAATATCTTCTAAAAGTTTTTTGCTAGCTTGTAAATCCATCAAACTTAAAATATTAATTTCATCACCATAATCTTTTTCAAGTAGGTCATCTTGTATCTGAAAACCAAGCCCTAGATAGTAAGCATATCTTTCAAGGCTGTTAATTGTATCTTGGTCAAATCCATTAACTAAGGCTCCAGCAACTATAGCTCCTTTGAAGAAATCGGCTGTCTTTTTATCATAAACTTCAATTAGAAAATCCTTGTTGTAATTCCTCCTACGTCTTAAATCTAATATTTGTCCTTCTATCATCCCATCTTTACCAGTTTTGCTTAGAAGATATTGACTAGCTTTTATAAAAGAAGAATCTCTAGAAGCAATTTCAAACATAAGTTTTGTTGCTTCGTTGAGCAAAGCATCACCAGTCAATATTCCTAAATCTTCTCCAAAATGTTTATGGAGGCTCTCCTTACCTCTTCTATAATCATCATCATCCATTGCTGGCAAATCATCATGAACTAAGGAGTAAGCTTGAATCATCTCTATGGCCAAAGCGAATAGTAAATCGTTTTTATCGATTTGATTTCGAGAAAGTCTCCTTGTTTCTAAAAATAGGCTAGCCCTTATCCTCTTACCAGCTTCTAGAGCATATAGCATCGCCTCTTCTATTAGAGATTCTCCTTTTATGTAAGTTTTTATTTCATCATCTATCAAATTCTTGTTATCAACAAGCCTTTGTCTGTAATCAATATCATTCATTTTTAGATATAACTTCCACCTTTGCCTTATAATCCTTTAATTTGTTTTCTAAATCTTTGTAAATGCGAGTTGCTTTTTCATAAATCTCTATACTTTTATCTAAGTTATCCTTATTTTCTTCCAATTGCTTTAGAAGATCTTGCATTTTTTTCATATTTTCTTCTAGGGTCTTATCAATCAATTACTTCCACCTTTACAATTCCATCACTAAACTCTATATAAGCTTTATCCTTAACTTTTAGTTGATGAGCTGAAAAAATTATTTCTTGCTTAATGTCCTTTATGTGAATATTCTTTTTACTTATCTCTATAATATCTTCAAATCTCTTTAAGTCTTTGTATAAGAGTTTGATTTTTTGCTCATTATACATGATATTAGCTTGTATTTTTAAGTCCAGGTCCTTTTTAAGGTATAAAAGCTCTCTCATCTTTTCTTTCAAAGTAAAAGACGGATTATAATTATCAAGCTCTAGTTTTAACTTAACTAAGTCAAACTCATAGCTATTAATTCTATCATTAAGAATTCCTTTTATTTGATCTAGGATATTTTTCATATCCCTTTCTAAATTTGAATAAGATTTTACAAGGTAGGAACCTGCTTCTGTCGGCGTTTGTAGGGATAAATCCGCCACTAAATCAAGTAAAGTTTGATCTATTTTATGACCAATAGCCGATATTATAGGTGTCTTAGCATCAAATACAGCTTCGATAACAGCCCTATCATTAAAACTATTCAAATCTTCATTGGATCCACCACCTCTGGTGATTACAATTAAATCTAAGCCTTTCCTATCAAGACTTTTAACTGCCTTACTAATCATTAAGGAAGAATCAGTCCCTTGAACTTTTACAGGATAAAGATAAATATGTATATCATTGGGCTTTTGATTAATAACTGATAAGAAATCAACAATTGCTGCACCATCTTGAGAAGTTATTAAGCCAATTTTATTAGGGTATTGGCTTATCTCCTTTTTATTAGAGATGTCAAAATAGCCTTTTTTTCTAAACTCTTCTTTCATCTTTATTAATTGTAAATAATTATCAGAAATGCCATTTTCTACTACTTCGTTTGCAACAATCACAATTCTAGATGAATAGTTATTATATAAGACATTACCCCTAACTAAGATATCCTTGCCAACTTCAAAATCAAAGTCAACAGCCTTATCTTCATAATAATAAATTACACAATCTATGATATCTGTATCTTCTTTTAGAGAAAAATATAAATGGGAATTATTGATCCTAATGTTCGCCAATTGCCCATTTATATAAAGATTTTGAAATATAGGATCGTGTTTTATATTTGATTTAAAATACTCATTAAACTGCTTAACACTTAGTGCTTTTTTCATTTGCCATCTTTTCTTACAATTGATCCTAAGATTGAATTGACAAGTTTATAATCCTCTTCATCAGAATATTTTTTAGCTAAATTCACAGCCTCGTTAATGGAAACTGAAACTGGAATATCCATAAAGTAAATTTCATTTATACTTAGATAAAGAATAGACCTAAGCACCTTAGCAATTCTCTTATGTTTACTATCTAGATTAGAATCAACTTTTTCTTCTATTAGTGTGAGTTTGTCTAGATAAGATGAAATCGAAGCCTTAATAAAATCTTCATCTGCCAAATTAAGTTCAGCTAGGATTTTATCTACATCCTCTATTTTACTAATCATGTCTTGATAGATTAATTTAAATACCCACTCTCTTTGCTCAACTCTATTCATTATATTTCAAGATTGTTAACATTGACATCAACTCTAGTTACAGCTATGCCTGTCATATTTTCAACTACACTTTTAACATTCTTTTGTATATCTTTTACGGCATTTCTAACATTGATATTTCTATCAAAGTTGACATCTAGATAAAAATGTAGATAATCGCCTAGTTTTTGAACTCTACTTTTAGGATTTCTATTATAGAAACTAAAAGTCTTATCTTGATCATCTTCACAAAAGACACCGTAAACATCGCTTGCAGCAGCAACTGCTATTTGATCAAGAATTTCATCTGCAATCTTTACTGACCCGTTTACGAAATTTGCTGACATAATCTTCTCCCTATACTCTTGATAGATAATCCCCAGTTCTTGTATCTATCTTAATAACATCACCCTCATTTACAAATACTGGAACTTGAATTACTGCACCTGTTTCTACTGTGGCTGGTTTTGTAACGTTAGTTGCTGTATCACCCTTTACTGCAGGCTCTGTTGTTACTACTTTCAATTCTACAAAGTTTGGTGCTTCAATTTGGAATGGCTTACCATCATAGAACTTAATTTGAACTGGTTCATTTTCCTTAACATAGATGATTGCATCTTTTACTGATTCATATTCAATACCTATTTGTTCAAATGTTTCTGGATCCATAAAGTAATAAAGCTCGCCATCATTGTATAAATATGACATTTCTTTTGTTGTTATTACTGCTTGCTCAAATTTTTCATTTGGGTTAAAAGTAACATCCTTTGCTCCACCGTTCATTACAGATTTTATTTTAGCACGAACAAAAGCTGCTCCCTTTCCAGGTTTAACGTGTTGGAAATCAATTATTTGATAAACCTCATTATTATATACAAAAGTTACGCCTTTTCTTAAATCATTTGCTGAAATCATATATCCTCCTACGCATGTTTCTCTAATTATTATACCATATTTTTTCAAAATAATTAAATTAATCCAAATAATAATAGCCTATATTTATAATATTAAATAAATAATGTATAATAAAGATGGTGATAATATGAAAAAACTTGCAATAATTTCAGAATTCAATCCATTTCACAATGGTCACAAATATCTAATTGAACAAGCAAGAAGGATAATCAAACCTGACCTTGCTGTTAGTCTAATGAGTGGTGATTTTGTTCAAAGAGGCGAAGCTGCCATTATTGATAAATTCGCTAGAGCTAATGTTTCTATAGCTTGTGGTTTTGATTTGGTTATTGAGATGCCAAACTTCATCAGCCTCCAATCGGCTGAGTTTTTTGCTTACAAGTCTTGTGAGCTTCTAGATAAAATAGGAATTACTTATATAGCTTTTGGCATTGAAAACATGGATCCAGATGATTTTTTGACTTACGTTAATAAAATTATTTCTAATGACTCAAAAATAGAAAAGTTAACTAGAAAATTTATTAATGAAAATTATTCTTTTACTGAAGCAAGATATCTGGCACTAAAAGAGTTTTTATCTTCCGATGATTTTATTAGTTCAAATAACATCCTCGCTCTTGAGTATATGAGATCTATTTCTAAATTAAGCTCTAAAATCAAGGCCCTTCCTATTAGAAGGATGGGGGCTAATAATAGTGATCTTTTAGTTGAAGACAAAAATTTTGCTTCATCTACTGCAATAAGAATGAATCTTAATGGGGATATTAGAAATTTAATGCCTAAAGAATCTAATGAGTCTTTAAATTATTTTTTTAGTAACCACAAGAAGGCTGATTATGACTTACTCCTTGATATTTTTAAGTATAAATTATTAATCAAGAAAGATTCATTGGAGGAGATACTCTGCTATGAAGAGGGTATGGATAATTTTTTTAGAAAATTACTAAGTTCTAATCTTACTTATGATACTTTCATAAATGCTTGCAAATCCCAAAGACATAGTAAGTCACGTATGAAAAGACTTATGCTTAATTATATATTAGATAATAAAAAAGACCTTAACGACCTTAACTATAATTTTATAAAAGTCTTAGCCTTTAATAATGAGGCTAGGCAATATTTTAGGGAAATTAATGAAAAAATAAAAGTAGTCATGAGAAAGTCGGATATCAAAAAGCTTGATAGCTCTGAGTTAATAATATATGAGAATATGATAAAGTCTAGTAATTTATATTCGCTTTTATCTAAGAGAGACCTATTCTTAGATTATAAAAATCCAATAAAAATACAGAAAAACCTATGAAGCCTCAAACTTCATAGGTTTTATCTTACTTACTTTCTAGAATTTTAATTCTATTTTTTTCAAGTTGTTGAGCAAGTTGGCTAAAGTTTTCTACAGATCCTTGGAACAATCTATCTACATAAGCATATGATTGTTGTCTAATTTTTTCAGCCTCAGCATTAGCTTCAGAGATAATTCTATCAGCTTCATTCCTAGCTTGTCTTGTAATTTCATGCTCAGATACTAATTGTTTAAATTTATTTCTTGCTTGTTCTTTGATATTATTAATTTCGTTTTCGGCTTCACTTAGTCTATTCTCAGCTTCATTCTTTGCTTCACCGATGATTCTTTCTTTTTCATCATTAACCCATTGAGCTTGCTTAATTTCTTCTGGCAAAGCATCTTTCATTTCTGTCAATAATTCATATATTTCATCTGGATCAACAGATACTTTTCTTGAAAAAGGAACAGATGATGATTCATCCATCACATCTTCCATCTCATTAATCAAATTTATCAACTTATTTTGTGCCATAATATCCCCCTAATACTCAAACTTCTCTTTAATTTTCAACTCTACATCTTTACTAACAAAAGATGACACATCGCCTTTAAAGCTAGCGACTTCTCTAACTCCACTAGAACTTATGTAAGAATAGTTTGGATCACTGAGTAGAAATATTGTCTCAAGTCCTTCCATTAGTTTAGAGTTAAACATAGCGATGTTTTTCTCATACTCATAGTCTGTAATTTCCCTCAATCCTCTAGCAACGGTCTTTATACCCGTTTTCTTTGCAAAATTCACCAGCAGACCATCAAAAGAAGCTATGCTTATATTTTCAATGCCCTCTTCTATCATTTCTTCTCTAATAATATTTTCTCTTTCTTCAAGAGAAAATACAGAGTTTTTGTTTTCATTAATTAATACAGCAACGACAACTTCATCAAACATTTTAGAAAGTCTCTTGATTATATCAATATGACCAAGAGTTAGTGGGTCGAAGCTACCTGGATAAATCACTTTCATTTCTCGTATATATTTTTATTAGTTTCCTTCCATAAGATTTTTCTTTTAGGATGTTTAGGCCTCCTCTTCCAGAAAAATCTAATTCCCTATCGGATTCTGTTATTATTATACCTTCATCATTTAATAATTCACATTCTATTATTAGCTCAATAGCATGCTTTAGCATATCCCCATCATAAGGCGGATCCAAGAAAATATAATCAAACTTTAGCTTTTCTTCCTTATAATATTTTAGAGCTTTCCTAAAATCAAGCTTTGTAATTTTAGCCGAGTCATCCTTAATTTTAGAAAGATTTTCTTTTAATATAGAGTGGGTAGATGAGTTTTTTTCATTAAAGTAAACTTCTCTAGCACCCCTAGACAAAAATTCTATACCCATCTGTCCAGTACCAGAAAATAGGTCTAAAGCCACAAAATCAGGTTTATAGGGAAAAAGCATATCAAAGATTGCCTCCTTTACCTTATTATCTGTTGGTCTAGATGAATTAACTTTTGGCGATAATAAATTGAAACCTTTATATTTTCCTGCTACAACTCTCATTAATTTAATATTATCCTCTTATCATTACAAAAAAACTCATCAATAAAGGAAAGATTAACACCCTGATAATTAGAGTCTTTAGTCTTTTTATATATTTCAAAGCTTTTGTCTATTTCTTCTGCTGTCATATTTAGATATTCTATCTTAGAAAGATTCTTACCGTGCTGGATTAAAGATAAAATCTTTCCTCCACCCCTAAGTTCAAAATCTTTCTTGGCAATCTCAAAACCATCATTACTTTTTACTAAGATATTTAACTTACTAGCTGGACTAGGCTTATCACTTACTAAAAAACAATAAGACTTATATTCACCCCTTCCAACTCTTCCCCTAAGCTGATGGAGGGTTGATAAGCCGAAATTATCGGCATTATAAATTATCATTGTATTAGCATTGGCAACATCTATACCAACCTCGATTACAGTTGTCGCAAGTAAAATATCTATACTTCCCTCGCTAAATTCCTTTAAAATATCTTCCTTATCATTAGCCGTAAGCTTTCCATGCAGAATAGCTATCCTGTAGGAAGGAAATTTTTTCTTATAAAGTTTATAAAGGTTTTCTAGGGAGTTTTTATCATCTGCATCTATATTATTAGTAACAACATAGACTTGCCTAGAAGCTCTAATACTCTCCTCAATAAAATCATATAACAAACTTATTTTTTCACTTCCTATAATTTTTGTTGTAATTGGAATTCGTCCCTTAGGAAGCTCATTAATTATAGATAAGTCAATTATCTGGGAAATCTTTAGGGACATAGTTCTTGGTATAGGAGTCGCTGTCATTGTTAAATAATTTACTTCGTGTCCCTTGAGGGCCAGCATTTGTCTTTGGCTTACACCAAACCTATGTTGTTCATCATTTACAACGAATCTAAGATTTTTAAAAACAACATCCTCCTGGATAATGGCGTGAGTTCCTATGAGTAAATCAATCTTGCCATCTCTTATATCTTCTTTAAGCTTTTGCTTATTATTTGTACTAGAAGTTAGAAGAGCAGCCTTTATCTTAAACTTGTCAAATAAATATTTGTTCTTTTCAAATTGTTGAATAGCTAAAAGCTCAGTAGGTACCATCATTGCTGACTGATAAGAGTTAAGGGCAAAAACTATCATAGTGATTATCGCTACTATAGTTTTCCCACTACCAACATCCCCTACCAAGAGTCTGTTAGCTGAATTTGGAGAAGCTACATCTTCCAGAATTTCTATCAGTGATTTTTCTTGACTTCGTGTTAGGGTGAATGGAATCTCTTTTAAGATTTCACTCAGATTGTAATATAGATTTATACTTTGTTTATGCCTAGTTTTTTCTTTTAAATAATCTAAAAAATATAAATCCTTTAGTAAATCTATAATCTTAATCTGACTCTTAGCTTTTCTGAGATTTTCTATAGAACTTGGTCTATGAATTTCCCTTAAATTATCAATTCTTTTATTTAGCTTAAATTTATCAAGTAAGCTATAGTCAATGATATCTTCCTTACTATCATAATATTTTAATGCTTCTTCAACATAGGTGCTAATTTGCTTATGACTAAGGCCTTTAGTCAAAGAATACAAAGGAATTATAGATCCAATTTCATCTTCATCTAAGTCACAAAAAATAGGATTGACAGCTTCATAAATCCCCTTTTTTTCAGTTATTTGGCAGAAAAATTTATATTCTTTTCCCTCAAAAAGTTTCCTAGGACTAAATCTGTCATTAAACCATATCAGTCGTATTTTATAGGAAGGGTTTGTAAGTTCCCTTGCATATAGGTACGAAATAGTCATCTTTGGAAGATTCTTAAAATAGAGCTTACTGACAATCTGCCAGCAAAAGTAGTGCTTATTAGAATCTTTTATATCAATTATGCTCCTAAGCCTTGTCCTATCTTCATATTCTTTGGGATAATAGGAATATAAATCCGATACACTTAGAATACCGAGTCTTTTTAGGTCACTAGCTTTTTTAGGACCAATCCCCTTTAGACTTGTTAAATCCATTATTCTAATGTTACAGTGTAATAATAAACTGGTTGACCACCATATACTAATTCACAATCTACATCTTTGTATTTTTTAGAAAGCTTCTTGACAAATTCTTTGGCTTTTCTCTTATCTACATCCTCACCATAATATACAGTAACAAGAGAAACCTCGCCTTCTTCTATGATATTATCAATAGTTAGCTCTAAAGTCTTATCCATTGAGGAGTCTGTTGCAACTATCTTACCATCAAGTATGCCTATATAGTCATCTTTTTTAATCTTTATATCATTAACACTAGTATCTCTTATTGAAATTGAAACTTCGGCTATATGAATATCTTCGATAATCTCATTCATATTTTCAAGATTTTCTTCTGCTGATAAACTTTCATCAAATTCTAATAAAGCAGTGAATGTTTCTGGTATTGATCTAGTATCAACAACATAGGCATTTTTTTCTGTTACTTCTGCCGCTTGTTTAGCTGACATTATTATGTTTTTATTATTTGGGAAAATAATAATATTTTCTGCATTTATTTCTTCAATAGCCTTAAAGATATCCTCAGTAGATGGGTTCATAGTTTGTCCGCCTGCAATAATCTTATCTATATTCAGGCTTTCCATTATAGCATTGTAGCCTTCACCCCTAGATACAGCAATAAATCCATATTTTTTCTTTGGCTTTGTATCAACTTCCTCCTTAATCTCGATATTTGCTTTCAAATTTTCAAGATTAATCTTTAAGATTACACCTTCCAAAAGAATCATTTGAATAATATTTTGTGGGCTATCTGTTTTTAATGAAGCTTTCAAACTTTCACTTGTTAATGTCGAATCATAATCTTTTGTAATTCTTCTAAGATTTTCATCTAGTTGGCTTAATTTTTCTTCATTTGAGGCTAGTTCGAAATCTAACTTATAAGTAAAGTCATCATCATCCTCTTCTGCTGATAAATTAATATCCCTATCTATATTTCCATTTAAGGCATTTAGGGCACCCCTTAATAGGAAAATTAATCCTTGACCACCTGAGTCAACCACTCCAGCTTCCTTTAAAACAGGCAATAGCTTTGGCGTACTGTCCAAGGCTTTTTGACCTGCTGCAATTATTTCCATTAGATAGTCATCTAGTTCTATATCTTCTTTATAGGCTTCTGCTGCCTTCTCAGCCATCATTCTTGCAACTGTAAGTATTGTTCCCTCAGTAGGTTGCATAACAGCCTTGTAGGCGGTTTTTTTAGCATTTTCAAATATATCCCTGATGTCTTCTGCATTTATGACATCCTTGCCCTTTAAAGTTTTGGACATACCACGAACCAATTGAGAAAGAATAACACCTGAGTTGCCCCTTGCTCCCATAAGGGTACCTTGACTCAAGGCCTTGGAAACTTCTTCAACAGAAGATAAATTAGATTTATTTACCTTATCAAGTCCAGATTTAATTGTCATGTTCATGTTAGTTCCAGTATCACCATCAGGAACAGGAAAAACATTTAGTTCATTAACATGATCCTTGTTCTCATCTAAATATTCATAAGCTCCAATAATCATTTGTTGAAGTTTATTCGCATCTATAATTTTCATTTACACTCCTACTTAATTATCCCTTGTACAAAAATGTTGACTTCAGCAACTCTAACATTAAGAGATTTTTCTACATTATATTTCACATTTTCAATTATATTTTGACAAACAACCGGAATCCTTACACCATACTTTAGGAATAAAGAAATATTAATTTCTATGTTTCCATTATCAAGCCTTTTTATATGAACTCCCCTTTGCATGTTATTAACTCCTAGTAGTTTGTATATACCATCCTTGGCAGAAGCACTGGCAAGTCCTACTACTCCATAAGATTGCATAACACTGGCTACACTTATATTTGTAATAATCGAATCATCAATAGTTACTTTTCCTAAATGATTAACATACTTAATAGTCATAATACCTCCAGTATGAATTAGTAAATCTATTACCTTTTTATTATGATTATACCATAACTATCAATTAATTATAATGGAATTTGCAAAGATAAAAGTGCACATAAAAAAACCGCCAAATAAATGACGGTTTTTATGAATTAAATTTATTTACCTGCTAATCTCTTATATGTTGCATATCTATCTTTTGCAGCTTTTTCTGCTTCAGCATATAATTCATCAGCTGTTTCTGGGAAGGATCTCTTTAGTGAAGAGTATCTTACTTCGCCTTGGATAAATTCTTGGAATGATTCTTTTGGTTCTTTAGAATCTAATTGGAATGGATTTTTGCCCTCTTCAGCAAGTCTTGGGTCAAATCTCCATAAGTGCCAGTAACCAGCTTCTACAGCTTGTTTTTCTCTGTATTGTGATTTACCCATACCGATTCTAATACCGTGGTTGATACATGGAGCATAAGCTATTACTAATGATGGACCATTGTAGCTTTCTGCTTCTTTTAGAGCTCTAAGTGTTTGATTTTGGTTTGCACCCATAGCTACTTGTGCACAGTATACATAACCATAAGATGTCATCATTAGACCAAGGTCTTTCTTTCTAACCTTTTTACCTGATGCAGCAAATTGTGCTACTGCAGATAATGGTGTAGATTTAGATGATTGTCCACCTGTGTTAGAGTAAACTTCTGTATCGAATACAAGGATATTGATGTCTTCACCACTAGCTAGGACATGATCAACACCACCGAATCCGATATCGTAGCTCCAACCGTCACCACCAAAGATCCAGATTGATTTCTTAATCATGTAATCTTTTAGTTGGAAAATCTTATCAAGTAGGGCTTTTCCTTCTTCGCTGTCAACTGTTTCTTCTTTAAGATTCATAATCTTAGCTGTTGCTTCTTTTGAAGTATTAACAGTTTCTTTACCTTCTAACCATGCCTTGAATGCTTCATTAAATGGTGTATCAAGACCTAGTTCTAAGAATTGGTTCATGTATGTTTCAAGTAATGATTTGTTAGCATCAGCAGCAAGTTTCATACCATAACCATACTCAGCAGCATCTTCAAATAGTGAGTTACCCCAAGCTGGTCCCTTGCCACAAGAATTCTTTGTGTAAGACATAGCTGGTGCACTAGCTCCCCAAATTGAAGAACAACCTGTAGCGTTAGCTATATACATTCTATCACCAAATAATTGAGTAACAAGTTTTGCATATGGAGTTTCACCACAACCAGCGCATGCGCCTGAGAACTCAAGTAATGGTTGTTTGAATTGGCTTCCCTTTAATGTCATTGGATCCATAACGTCTTCTTTGTATCCAATTTCATCATGAGCAAAGTACCAATTGTCTTTTTCTTTTTCTACTTCTTCTTCGAATGGTTTCATTAGAAGTGCTTTCTTTGGAGCTGGACATACATCTGCACAGTTTCCACATCCAGTACAATCTAGTGGAGATACTTGGATTCTAAATTCGTATCCATCCATGCCCTTACCAATTGCTTTTTTAGTTGTAAAGCCTTCAGGTGCGTTTGCCTTTTCTTCTTCTGTTACTAAGAAAGGTCTAATTACTGCGTGAGGACAAACGTATGAACATTGGTTACATTGGATACAATTATCTATTTGCCATTCAGGAACTGTAAGAGCAATTCCTCTCTTTTCATATTGTGTTGTGCCTGATTCGAAAGCTCCATCTTCTCTACCAACAAATGCTGATACAGGGATGTCGTCTTCTTTTTGTTCAAGCATTGGTTTAACAATTTCTCTGATGAATTCTGGAAGTTCTCTTTCTTCTTTCTTTTCATCAACTGCATCTTTCCAAGCTTCTGGAACTTCAACTTTGTGGATTGCGTCGATTCCGCTATCTACAGCCTTGTAGTTCATGTTAACAATATCATCACCCTTGTGGCCGTATGACTTAACTATAGATGCCTTTAAGTAACCAACAGCATCTTCCAAAGGAATTACGTTAGCAAGTTTAAAGAATGCAGATTGCATAATCATGTTTGTTCTTGAACCTAATCCAATTTGTTGAGCTAAGTGAGAAGCGTCAATTGTGTAGAATTCAACATTGTGATTAGCAATGTAACGTTTCATGTTTGCTGGTAGATGTTCATTTAATTCTTCATCAGTCCAAGCACAGTTTAGTAAGAATGATCCGCCGTCTTTTAATCCCTTAAGTAGGTCATATTGATGAACGTAAGCAACTTTTGAACAAGACATAAAGTCAGCTTCGTCAAGTAGGTATGTTGATCTGATTGGGTTTTTACCAAATCTTAAGTGGGATACTGTTAGACCACCAGATTTCTTTGAGTCATAGTCAAAGTAACCTTGAGCGTACATGTCTGTGTTATCACCGATAATCTTGATAGCTTGTTTGTTAGCTCCAACTGTACCGTCTGATCCGAATCCCCAGAATTTACATCTTGTTGTTCCTTCTTGTCTAATCTTTAGGTCAGTTCTTTCAAGTGATTTGTGAGTAACATCATCATTGATTGAAATTGTAAAGTCGTCTTTTGGTTCGTCTTTAGCAAGATTTACAAATACAGCTTCGATATCAGCTGGTACTGTATCTTTTGATGATAAACCATATCTACCGCCAATGATAAGTGGTTTGTCTTCTTTATCATAGAAAGCAGATTTAACATCAAGTAGTAAAGGTTCACCAACAGATCCTTTTTCTTTTGTTCTATCAAGAACAGCGATTTTCTTAACTGTTTTTGGAATAGCTTTTAGTAAGTGATCTACTGAGAATGGTCTGTAAAGATGAACTTCAATCATACCAACTTTTTTGCCTTGAGCAAGTAAAGCGTCGATTGTTTCTTCAGCAGCCTCACAAACAGATCCCATTGCAACGATAATTTCTTCTGCATCATCTGCACCATAGTAGTTGAATAATTCGTAGTGTGTGCCAATTAATTCATTGATTTTGTGCATGTAATCTTCTGCTATACCAACGATGTCATCATATGCATTGTTTACAGATTCCATTCTTTGGAAGAAGATATTCTTTTCAGCAGTACCAATTGTTTTTGGTCTTTCTGGGTTTAGTGAATTATTTTTAAATCTATTTACGGCATCCATATCTACTAGTGGAGCAAGATCTTTATAATCCCAAACTTGAATCTTTTGGATTTCGTGGCTTGTTCTAAATCCATCGAAGAAGTTAACAAATGGTATGCTTCCTTTGATTGCTGATAAGTGAGCAACTGGAGCTAAGTCCATAACTTCTTGAACTGAAGAGTTGCAAAGCATAGCAAAACCTGTTTGTCTTGCTGACATTACATCCGAATGATCTCCGTAGATAGAAAGTGCGTGAGTAGCAAGTGTTCTTGCTGCAACGTGGAATACACCTGGTAATCTTTCACCTGCAATCTTATACATGTTAGGAATCATTAATAATAATCCTTGACTTGCAGTATATGTAGTAGTTAGTGCTCCTGCTGCTAATGCTCCGTGTACTGCTCCTGCAGCTCCTGCTTCGGATTGCATTTCCTTTACTTGTACTGGTCTACCAAAAATATTCTTTCTTCCATTAGCAGCCCAAACGTCTACTGCTTCTGGCATTGGTGATGAAGGTGTGATAGGATAGATTGTAGCAACATCTGTAAACGCATAAGATACGTGAGCAGCGGCTGTGTTACCATCCATAGTCTTCATAGCTCTTTTAACTGTCATTTAAGACCTCCTATAATATTAGTAACAAATATCGTTAACACTATTTTAAGTATAAGTTTTTTTAACCTATATGTCAAGTTAGAATTTCAACTTTTCTTGCCATTTTTAATAAAAATTTTATTCTTTTTTATACCATACGTTTAATTATTTATTTTTTTAAATTTTTATAACTTCTTTTAATTAATTCAAAACTAAAAAAGACTGTCAGCACATTGAAATACTAACAATCATTTTGTTTACTTGAAATTTAACAGCTTAACTTTATTAAGAGCTTATTATCTATATAATTCCTTGACCATCTTTTAATATATCCCTTATTGATGTGTAATTTTCTCCACTAGTTTCTTTGAAGATATTGTCAGTCATGACTTTTGCTGCATTGTATCCCAAATTCTTTTCTCTTTGATTCATTGCAGCTACTTCAACTATCAAGGCTAAGTTTCTTCCTGCCCTTACAGGGACTACAATATGGGGAACTTTTACATCCAAAATTTGAATAAAATGATCATCCAGACCTAGTCTATCGTATTCGTAATCCTCTTTCCATTGTTCAAGTTCTATTACCAAATCAATATTAGTTGCAGACTTTACAGCTCCTGATCCATATAATCTTCTAACATTGATTATTCCAAGACCTCTAATTTCCATATAATGCCTAATATTTGCAGGAGAAGCTCCTGTTAATTTATTATTAGCAGCAATTATATCTACCATATCATCAGCTATAAGTCTGTGACCCCTATTTACCAAATCTAGGGCTGTTTCACTCTTACCCACAGATGATTTTCCCATAATCAAAACTCCTACACCAAAAACTTCAAGTAGTTCGCCATGTACATTGCTGGTTGGCGCTAGTTGATATTCTAGCTCATCGGAAAGTTTTGATATCAATCTTGTAGACTTTAGTGGCGACCTCAAAAGAGTTATGTCATAGTAACTACATAAGTCCCTAATATCTTTGTTGATTTCTTTGTTATAGGTAAATATTACTGCTGGCAATTTATAAGATAAAATTCCTCTGAATCTCTCATATTGCATTTTGGAATCTAGGCTTGTTAAATATGTATATTCAACTGAGCCGATTAATTGCAATCTTTTGTGAGGAAATTTTTCTAGATAACCTGTTAGCTGTAGGCCAGGCCTATTAACTTCTGCACTTTCCAATTCTATTTCATCAAAATCGCTTGATTTATAGATTATTTCCAGATTCATTATTTCAACTATTTTACTAAGACTTACTTTTTTTTGATCAATTCCTCTAGTTATTTCTTTGTCTATATGCTCACTAAAATCGCTTATATCATTGCTGTTAGCCATATCTTATCCTTTCAATTTAAAATACTTATAAATTTCAAGAGCCTGAACTTTTCCAACTAGGGGCACTTCCATAAGCTCTTCAACGCTCGCCTTTTTGATGTTAGCTATTGTTTTAAAGTGTTTGTACAAATTTTTTCTTGTTTTTTCTCCGACACCCTTTATTTCATCAAGCTCTGATTTTTTCATGGTGTTTTGCATAAGTTTTCTATGATAATTTATAGCAAAGTTATGGGCTTGTTCTTGGATTTCATATATTAATTTATAAACAGGATCTCTCCTATTAATGGGAATCTCCTCGTTATCATAAATTATAGCCCTTGTTGTATGCTTATCATCTTTTACTAGACCTGCTACTTCTATGTCCAAAGCTAATTCACTAATTACTTCTTTAGCTATACTAACTTGACCTTTTCCACCATCCATCAATATTAAATCTGGCATAGATCCAAATCCTGTTTGGGTATTTCCCTTAGCCTTCTCCTCTATCCCACGTTTTAGTCTTCTAGTCAAAATCTCCCTATGGGATGCGTAATCATCAGGTCCAACAACAGTCTTTATCTTAAATTTCCTATACTCCTTAGGAGTAGGAATACCATCTTCATACACTACCATTGAGCCAACTGACAATACTCCCGAAGTGTTCGATATATCGAAACATTCCATCCTAAAGATTTCCTTTATATTTAGAATTTCTTTAAGTTGATTAAAACCTGATGAGCGTTTTCTTTCTTTTCTTTCAATTCTTTTATCAAGCTTCATTCTCATATCGTAAGCATTTCTGCTAGCCAAATCTAGCAATTCTTTCTTTTTCCCAAGTTTTGGCTTCATTATGCTAACCTTGGCATTTTTCTTGTTTGAAAGAAAGTCACTCAAGGATTGTAAATCGCTCGGTAAACTTTGAACTATGATTTCTTTTGGTATATAGGTTATATCAAGATAGAATTGCTTCATAAAGGACGAAATTATATCCTCATCTTTTTCCATAAAGTCATTTTTAATTACAAAGTGCTCTCTATCAACAATTTTACCCATTCTCATAAAAAACACTTGGATGATAATGTTATTGATTCCCTTGCTTGTAGCAATGATATCCATATCATCAGCTCGTGTTTCTGTGACATTTTGCCTTTCAGAAATTACAGATAAGGCCCTATAATAGTCCCTATATATGGCCGCCATCTCAAAATTCAATTCTTTGCTGTAGGCTTGCATTTTTTCTAAAACCCATTCTGGGATTTTATCAGATTTCTTATCCAAAAATGAGCTAACTTGCTCCATATTTCTAAGATAAGTTGATTCATCTTCCTTATCTACGCAAGGGCCCTTACATTTTTTGATAAAATAATTTAGGCAGGGTCTATCTAGTCTTGCACCCTTATCAAAATTCAAATTGCAAGTTCTGAATGGATAATAAAGGTGGAATAAAGCTATAGCATCATTAACTGCGTAGGCATCAGGATAGGGACCAAAATATTTGGCCCCATCTTTTTTTACTTGTCTAACCTTTTTTATTCTAGGAAATTTTTCCTTCAATATTTTTATATAGGGATACTGTTTATCGTCCCTTAATACAATATTGTATCTTGGTCTATTCTTTTTGATTAAATTACTTTCAAGAACTAGGGCCTCGACTTCATTTTGAACTATGATATACTCAAAATGATCTATGTTTTTAATCATGGCAAGGACTTTAGCGCCCTTATTTTTACTATTATCAAAATATTGACGTACTCGTCTTTTCAGAGAAATGGCCTTACCTACATAGATTATTTCATCATCAGCATTTCTCATTATATATACGCCTGGTAATTCAGGAAGTTCTTTCAGTTTTTCTTTAATCTTTTTATTTGTCAAATTTCTCTACAACTCTCTTTCAAATATTCTAAGTCATGGCCTTCTAGGTATGGGCTTAGCTTTTCGAAGCATGCCTTGTTGTAATTATTTAACCATTCAAGCTCATCTCTATTGAGCATTTCGGTTTTTACTGGTCTTGTGTCAATAGGAACATAAGTAAGAGTTTCAAATTGATTGAACTTACCAAATTCATTTTCAAAAGCTTTCTTTACATATGCTTCATTTTCAATTCTAATACCATGTGAGTTTGCAATATATAGACCTGGTTCTATTGATGAGGTCATGTTTGCTACAAATTGGTGATTATCTCTATCAGCAATTCTTTGTGGTCCTTCATGGACTGTTAGAACAAAGCCTACCCCATGGCCTGTTCCATGGAAGAAGTCTTTACCTGCTTGCCAGAGTGGGAATTTTGCAAAAGCATCTAATCTTTGTCCATTTGTCTTATCTTTGAATTTAGCTAAGAAAAGACTTAAAAATGATTTTAATACGAGTGTATAATCTGTTTTTTCTTCATCTGTAAGTTTACCTAGGGCAACAGTTCTTGTTATATCAGTAGTTCCCTCATTATAATGGGCTCCAGAGTCAACTAGAATCATTCCTTCATCTCTTATTGTTTTAGAGCCTGTGGCTTGTGGTGCATAGTGAACTATAGCTGCATTTTCTTTATAGCCTGCAATTGTTTCAAAAGAATCTTCAATATAAGATTCATCTTCACTTCTTAGGTCATGTAGTTTTTTGCTAGCTAATAATTCATTAAGAGATCCAGTTTTTGCCCCTACTTCTAGCCAAGAAAAGAATTTAACCAAGGCGATACCATCTTTGATGTAGGCTTTCTTAACATTTTCAATCTCTGTATCAGTTTTTATCGTTTTCATTAAAGTACTAATATTTGTACCAAGGCTTACTTTTACATTTGCATTTATGCTATCATAAATTGCCACATTAGTCCTTTCTGGATCAAGGTATATCCTATTTTTTCCAGAAATATTTTTTAATAACCTATAAATAGAATCATAGCTATAAATCTTTACATCGTTTGATTCAAGATATTCTCTTACTTCTGCTGTTAATTTATCTTCATCTATACATAGACTAGCGCTGTCATTTGAAATTAACATATAAGATAGGAGGACAGGATTGTAGGCTACATCATTTCCCCTGATATTTAGCAAATAACAAATATCTTCAGGTGCTCCAATAAAGGTATAATCACAAGATTTCATCTTCATAGTAGTTCTTAGTCTAGCTAATTTTTCCTTTAGGCTTTCACCTACATATTCTTCTTTCATAATCCAAGCCTTATCTTTGCCAAGTTCTGGTCTATTTTCCCAAATTTGAGATATATAGTCTACGTCAGAGACAAGAATTCTAGCTCCCATATTTTCGCTTAGGTTTTTGTAGCCTTTTACTGAATATGTTTTGCCATCAAAGGCAATCTTTCCAAACTCAGATACATTTTTGTCAAGGTAGTCTTCTAGGGTATCTACACCTTCAACACCAATTTTCATTAGACTAAACTCTGTATTCTTTAATTCTTTTTCAGCTTGTAAGAAATATCTACTATCAGTCCATAGTAAGGCATCGTTCATTGTTACTAGGGCTGTACCTGCTGAGCCAGTAAAACCAGTTATAAACTCTCTAGTTTTATAATAATCTGCTAGATATTCAGATTGATGAGGATCTGATGTTGGGATAATATATGCGTCAATATTTCTTTCATTCATCAATTCTCTTAATTTATCTATTCTTTGATTTATATTCATTTTTGACTCCTTAATATCATAAAGTAATTTTTCTACTTATATTATACTAATAATAATCACTTTCCATAATTGAAAATCTAAATAATCAAAGTAAAAAATTCAAAAGCCCTAAAAGCTCTTATATGGATAAGTAAAAGATTGATATTTCTTATAAAACAATTATAATATTATCATTGCAAAAAATAAAAGTAGATGGAGTGATCAAATGAAATTAGGAATTGTAGGCTTGCCTAATGTTGGTAAATCAACATTATTCAATGCCATTACTAAAGCAGGTGCACTTATAGCGAATTATCCATTTGCTACAATTGATCCAAATGTCGGACTTGTTAATGTACCTGACAAAAGATTAAATAAATTATCTGAATTAAGTTCTAGCAAAAAAATTGTTCCAGCCGTTATTGAGTTTTATGATATAGCCGGTCTTGTAAAGGGAGCTTCAAAGGGTGAAGGTCTTGGAAATAAGTTTCTATCTAATATTAGAGAAACCGAAGCAATAGTAGAAGTCCTTAGGTGCTTTGATGATCCAAATGTTACCCATGTTGACGGTTCTGTTGATCCTTTAAGAGATATTGAAACAATTAATCTTGAGCTTATTTTTTCTGACCTAGAGTTAGTAGATAAGGTTCTTGAAAAAAGAAAAAAGATTGCAAGAAGCGATAAGAGCGTTAGGGCCGAAGTCGAATTACTTGAAAGAATCAAAAAAGTTTTAGAGGAAGGCAAATCAGCTAGAGTCTTAGACCTCAATGAGGAAGAAGTAAAAATGCTTAGAGCCTACCAGCTTCTATCAACAAAGCCTATTATTTATGTGGCAAATGTAAATGAAGAAGACGCAGCAAATGATGGGGAAAATAATCCTTATGTAAAAAAAGTCCGTGACTTTGCTAAAACTGAGGGGGCAGAAGTTTCTGTCGTATCTGCAAAAATAGAGCAAGAAATATCAGAAATCGAAGATGAAGAAGAAAGAAGCGAATTTTTGTCCATGCTAGGTCTTGAAGAATCAGGTACTGACAAAGTTATCAGAGATTCTTACAAAACCCTAAATCTAATATCATTTTTAACCACTGGCGAAATGGAAACTAGAGCTTGGACAATAACTAAGGGTACTAAGGCAGTTGATGCAGCAGGTAAAATTCACTCAGATATTTCTAGGGGATTCATAAAAGCTGAAATAGTTTCCTATGACGACCTTATCAACGAAGGCTCAATCCACAAGGCCCAAGAAAAGGGTCTACTTAGACAAGAAGGGAAAGATTACATCATGAAAGATGGTGATGTAGTCAACTTTAAGTTCAATGTTTAGAAATACTATGAAAAGACAAGGTCGATTAATCGTTCATACTGGATCCATGTTTTCTGGAAAGACTACATCTCTATGGAGAGAGCTTTATAGGATGAGAATAGCAAATTATAAGATAGTAGCCTTTAAGCCTTCAATTGATAACAGGGATGACGATAAAAAAATTGTAAGCCACGATAATCTAGAATTAGATGCAATCAAAGTTGAAAATATTAAAGAAATCTTGGCTTATGCGAAAAGTAATGATATAGATTGTATAGGAATTGATGAAGTTCAATTTTTCCCAAATGACCCTAGCGAAATAATAGAAATATTTAATGAATTAATGGCTATGAACATTACTATAGTAGTTTCTGGCCTAGATATGGATTATATGGCTAGACCTTTTGAAATTATAAAAGAGATCATGCCAATAGCCGATGAGCTAGTTAAGCATCATGCTATTTGTGCTTCATGTGGTGAAGATGCTTGGGCTTCTTACAAAAAATCATCAGATGATTCTAGAATACAAATAGGTTCCAAGGACCTTTATGAACCCCTTTGTAGGTCCTGCTATAATAAAAAAATGAAGGAAAGAGAAAAGTACAAAAACCAAATTTCCCTAGAAGAAATAAAATAATAATTTAAAGGTGATGTTGCAGAATAGGTAAATCTATTCTGCTCATCACTTTTTTTCTGGT